>MEDZ01000075.1 GCA_001724275.1 Gemmatimonadetes bacterium SCN 70-22 | reverse complement strand
AATCCGTTCCCACCCCCACCATTCCCGCGCCACCGTCGCCCCCGGCCAGCATCCCCGCCCCGCCGCGCTTCATCTCCTCCCCCGCCCCCCGCGATCCCTTCCGCCGCGTCGTCGCCGAGCCGCTCGAGCGCGCCCTCCGCGCCACGCTCGCCGCCCGCGAGCAGTCCATCCTCCTCCTCAACCGGCGCGGCTACTCCGCCTTCCTGCAGTGCACCACCTGCGGCGACGTGACCGCCTGCCCCAACTGCTCCATCTCCCTCACCTACCACCGCACCCCGGAACGCCTGTTCTGTCACTACTGCGGTCACGCCGAGCAGGTCCGCGTCGTCTGTGCCCGCTGCGGCGCCGCCACCATGCGGCAGCGCGGTCTCGGAACCCAGCAGGTCGAGCGCCTCCTGGTCGAGCGCTTCCCCGAGGCGCGCATCGCCCGCATGGACGTCGACACCACCAGCGGGAAGTGGGCGCACGCCGAGATCCTCGACCGCGTCGGCGCCGGCGAGATCGACATCCTCCTCGGGACGCAGATGATCGCCAAGGGGCTCGACTTCCCCAACGTCACCCTCGTCGGGGTGATCGACGCCGACGTGGGGATCAACCTCCCCGACTTCCGTGCGGCAGAACGAACGTTCCAGCTCCTGTCGCAGGTTGCCGGGCGCGCGGGGCGGAGCGTGAAGGCGGGGCGCGTCATCATCCAGTCCCGCATGGGCGACCACCACGCCCTGCGCTGCGCCGTCACCCATGACTACGAGGGGTTCGTCGCCGAGGAGCTCCCGGCGCGCGAGTCGCCCCCGTATCCGCCGACGATCCGCCTCGCCAACGTGATCTTCAGCGCCACCGCCGAGGACGCCGCCGCGACCCTGGCCATGGCGGGGACCGACTGGCTCCGGCGCCTCAACGCGGCCCACCCGGCTTTGCAGCTGACGGTGATCGGCCCCGCCCCGGCGCCGGTGGAGCGCATCAAGCAGCGCTGGCGATGGCACACCCTGGTCAAGGCGCAGGGGAGCGCCTCGATGACGCGCGCCCTCCGCTACTTCGCCGAGCGCTTCGACGTCCCGAACCGGGACGGAATGCGCCTGGTGGTCGATCGTGACCCGGTGAGCCTGCTCTGAACCGCACGGAGGGCCGCGCCATCGGGGCGGCGCGCCCCCCTCAGCCCCGACCCTCGCCCCCCGCGCGGGTTGTTCGCCCCTCTGCGGGCGGTGATCTTTCTCCATCCCCGCGACGCGCACGGCGTCGCGGGGACCACCATCGAGCAGGACCCCATGCAGATCCTCGGGCCGTACGTCGCTGGCGTTCGTGATCTCCCCCCGTCGCACTCCGGGGTGGGGCGATGAACGACACCACGCGCCGCTTCCTCTCGGCGATCGTCGAGCGCATCCCCGCCGGGGGGCGCATCGTCGAGCTGCGCCTCTTTCCCGCCATCAGGCAGGGGGGGAACGAGAGCGGGGTCGCGGTCGTCGCCGTCGAGCCGCCCGAGGCACCGGCCATCTCCGACATGTCCGGGGGGGACTCGGACGCGGCATCCGGCGAAGGCGCGCCGGCGACGGAGCACTCTGGGGGAGAGGGGGCGGCGGACTTCGCCGTCGTCGCGCACGACATCGTCGACATCGACGTCATCACCGAGGACGAGGAGGGGCTGACGGGTGACGAGGCGGCCGCCGCGACCTCGCCCGTCTCCCTGGCCGACGCGGCCGAGGAGGAGGGGGTGGGCGAGGCGCTGGACGACGAGATGAACGACATCGTGGTGAGCGTCGCGTCGCTCGAGTCCGCCGCAACGGACGTCGCAACGGACGTCGCAACGGACGTCGCAACGGACGTCGCAACGGACGTCGCAACGGACGCCGCAACGGACGCCGCAACGGACGCCGCAACGGACGCCGCGCTGGAGCCAGATGCGGAAGCCATGACGGACGCAGAGGCGGAAGCCGCGACGGACGCAGAGGCGCAAGCCGCGACGGACGCAGAGGCGCAAGCCGTGACGGACGCGGAGGCGGAGGCCGCGACGGAGCTGGAGGAGACCGCCGAACCCGCTCGCCCGAGGCGCTATGCGGTCCTGACCGCCCGCTATCGCTACACCTTCAAGGGGCCCGATCGCGGCAAGTGGGACATGGAGCTCACCCACGAGGCCGATGCCCCGCTCGACACGGTGGAGCGCGTCGCACGGGGCGTCGCCAAGCGCGCGGGGGACGAATCGGAGCCGGAGCACTTCTCCGGCGAGTCGCTTCGCCAGGCCCTCGAGGCGCCGGCGTGGGTCACGACGCCGTAGTCGAGGCGTTCGCCGCCTACCTGCGCGAGCACGCCCTCCCGGTGACCGCGCAGCGCCTGGTCATCGCCGAGATCATGCTCGGCTCCGACCGCCACCTCTCGGCCGATGACGTGGCGCTGGAGCTGGCACGGCGCGAGAGCGGGATCGGGCTCGCGACGGTGTATCGTACGATCGACCTGCTGGTGAAGAGCGGGCTCCTCGTCGAGCGCGACTTCGGCGAGGGGTTCAGGCGCTACGAGCCGGCCCGCGATGTGCCGCATCACGAGCACCTGTTGTGCACCGTTTGCGGCAAGGTGAAGGAGTTCCGCGACGAGCGCCTCGAGCGGATGACGATGATCGTGGCCGAGGCGCACGGCTATGCACGGCAGCGCCACCGCCTGGTGATCTACGGGATCTGCGACGACTGCCAACGCGGCGGCCATCGCCCCCTTGTTGCAGGCGCCACCTCGATGCCCCAAGACCCGCCCTGACCGTCCCGTTCCCGTCTTCCCGTCTTCTCGTCTTCCCGTCTTCTCGTCCCAATCCGTGACTCCTGAATCCGTCGGCCTCTTCATCGCCTTCTCGGCCGGGCTGCTGTCGTTCCTCTCGCCCTGCGTCCTTCCGCTCATCCCGAGCTACATCACGTTCATCACGGGGCTGAGCTTCGACGACGTGCAGGCCCGGCGACGGGTGGCGCTGACCCACGGGCTCCTCTTCGTCCTCGGCTTCTCGCTGATCTTCCTGGCCCTCGGGGCGACGGCGACGGTCCTCGGGCGGGTGATGTTCTCGCAACGCGACCTCATCACGAAGGTCGGCGGGGTGATCATCATCGTCTTCGGCTTGTACCTGGCGGGAGTGCTGAACATCGCCTTCTTCTCGCGCGAGCGGCGCGTGCACCTGGCGGACAAGCCGGTGGGTTACCTCGGGACCGTCCTGGTCGGGATCGCCTTCGGCGCCGGGTGGACCCCGTGCATCGGCCCCATCCTGGGATCCATCCTGATCTACGCCTCCAGCGAGGCCGACCTCCCCCGGGGGCTCGCCCTCCTGACCGCCTATTCCATGGGGCTGGCCGTCCCGTTCATCCTCGCGGCGCTCGCCGTCGATCGCTTCATGGGCTTCTTCCAGAAGTTCAAGAAGCAGATGCTCTGGGTGCAGCGCATCGCCGGCGTCATCATGATCCTCGTCGGGATCCTGATGATCACGAATCAGTTCACGATCCTCGCCAGCTGGCTGCAGCAGTTCACGCCGGAGTTCATTCTGGAACGGCTGTAGGGGGCGGCGGACGGCGTAGTCTAGAAGACGGGAAGACGAGAAGACGGGAAGACGGGAAGACGAGGGCCGCGGACTCACCGCTGCGCGCTGTCGGTGCGCGCTGGGGAGCCTTGCTCCACCTCGTACTCTCCTCCCTCCCGCCTCTCGTCCTCTCCCCCTTCCTCCACCGCCTCCTCCAGCGCCTGCCGCGCGAGGAGCTCCCAATAGCGGCCGCGGCGCGCCAGCAGCGCCTCGTGGCGCCCTTCCTCCACGATCCGCCCCTCGTCGAGGACGATGATGTGATCGGCGTCGCGAATCGCGCTCGCGCGGTGCGAGGCGATCAGCGCGGTGCGCCCGCTCAGCGCCGATCGCAGCCCGCGCAGGATCGCCTCCTCCGTGTGGGTGTCGACCGCGGAGAGGGCGTCGTCGAGGACGACGATCGACGGGCGACGGGCGAGGGCGCGGGCCAGGGCGGCGCGCTGTTTCTGGCCGCCGGAGAGGTTGATCCCGCGCTCACCGAGCAGCGTCTCGAAGCCGCCGGGAAAGTCGCGGATGGTCTCCGTCAGCTGCGCGACATCCGCCGCCCAGGTGACCTCCGGTTCGCCAGTGACGCCGTCCGTGCGGATCACCGCGCGCGAGGCGCCTTCGGCCGAGGCGCGACCGGCAATCGCGCCCCCGCCGCTCGCGCTTGGCGCGTCGCCGCCGTGGTCGCCCAGTCCATACGCCAGGTTGCGACGAATCGTATCGCTGAAGAGGATCGTCTCCTGCGGGACCACTCCCAGCGTTCCCCGCAATTCGTCGAGCGCGAGCTCGCGGATCGGGACGCCGTCGATCCGGATCTCCCCCTCCACCGGATCCCAGGTGCGCGGGAGGAGGTCGAGCAGCGCCGACTTCCCGCTCCCGGTGGCCCCCACGATGCCTAACGTCTCGCCGGCCCGGACGGTGAACGAGACGTGGCGGAAGACCCAGCGCGGCGCATTCGTTGCCCCTGGTGGCGGCGGGTAGTGGAAGCCGACGTCGCGGAACTCGATGGTCCGCCCTCCCGTCGACGGGGCAAGGTGACGCGGCGCCTCGGGGGAGGTGATGGCCGGGCGCGCGTCGAAGACCTGCTCCAGGCGTTGCATCGAGGCGCTGGCGCGCTGGAACAGGTTGAAGACCCACCCCAGGGCGATCATCGGCCAGATCAGCATCGTGAGGTACATGCCGAACGCCACGAACGCCCCCACGGTGATCACCTCGCGCACGACCAGCGTCCCGCCGGCCCCCAGCACGATGACCGCCCCCATCCCGCCGAGCAGCGCGAAGGTGGGACTCATGAGGGCCTGCAGCCGCGCCAGCGTCATGTTGCGCGCGAAGTAGTCCTCGCTCATCGCCTCCCACCGCCGCTCCTCTGGCGCTTCCTCTCGGTAGGCCCGCACGATGCGCGTCCCCGCCAGGTTCTCCTGCACCCGGGTCGTCATCGCCCCGAAGTGTTCCTGCACCTCCTCGAAGCGCGCGTGCACGGTGCGCCCCAGCCGCACCATCACGAAGGGGAGGGGGAGCATGGGGACGAGGGCCAGGGCGGTGAGCCGGGGCTCGATGGACAGCATGAACCCCAACGCCATCAGGCCACCGGTGACCGTGTTCACCAGGTACATCACCGCCGGTCCGGCGGCCATGCGCACCGCCGACAGGTCGTTCGTCAGGCGCGCCATGAGCTCGCCGGTCCGCGTGCGCCCGAACCACCCCGCATCCAGCGCCAGGAGGTGCTGCAGCAGGTCGTTGCGCATGTCGTACTCGATGCGCCGCGACAGCGAGTTGATCGCCTGGCGCATCCCGAAGCGGAAGACCCCCCCCACGAGCGAGATCCCCAGCATCGCCCCCGCCACCCGCCACGCCGTCGCCAGCGATCCCCCAGGGTGCATCCCGTCGATCCCGTGGCGCAGGAGGGTCGGGTTGATGCTCCCCAGCGCCCCGGAGACGACGACGCACAGCAGCCCCCACGCCAGCGTCCCGCGATAGGGACGGTAGTACGGGATCAGGCGGAGGAGGGCGCGCACGGGGGGGACTCCGTATTGCAATGGTGAGGCGGGACACGGCACTTTTGGCGTGTCGGGCGGTATGTTGACACGGCCCTACCCATCACCTGGAGGAAGCACGATGTCACAATATATCCGTCGCGCCGGTTGGCCCGCGGTGATCGCCCTCGCCGTCCTCGTCTCCGCCTGTGGCGGGGAGAAGAAGGGCGAGGACGCGCTCTCGCAGGACACGGCCCTGGCCCGCGACCTTTCGGCGATCGGCGGCGACACCGCCGCCCAGCCGCAGCTGCAAGACGTCCCCGCCCCGGCCCCGGAGCAGCCGGCCCCCGCCGCTACCACCCCCAGGCCGCGCCCAAAGCCGACCACGACCAGGCCGGCGACCACCAAGCCCGCCCCGGCCCCGGCCGCCCCGACGACTACCCCGGGCGGCAACGTCGCCGAGAAGGGGACGGGGACCGCTGAGAAGATGGGGACCGTTGCCGCCGGGACGTCGCTGCACCTCAGCGCCGCCGACAAGGTCTGCACCAACACCAACAAGGTCGGCGACCGCTTCGTGGCCACGCTCAATTCGGACGTGACCGGTTCGGACGGCGCGGTGATTCCCGCCGGGGCCGCCGTCACGATCGAGCTCACGACGCTCAAGCGCAGCGAGAACGCCAACGACCAGATCCAGATGGGCTTCCGCGTCGTCAACGTCACGTTCGGCGGGCGCACGTACGCGGTCGATGCCGACGTCCAGACGGCCTCGATCACCCGCGTGCGCTCCAGCACGGGGGGCGACGACGCCAAGAAGGTCCTGACGGGCGCCGCCGCCGGCGCGGTCATCGGCCAGATCCTCGGCAAGAAGGCCAAGTCGACGATCATCGGCGCCGCCGCCGGCGCGGCGGCCGGCGGTGCGGCCGCAGCTGCAACGGCCAACTACGACGGCTGCGTCAACTCGGGCGCCAACATCGTGGTGAAGCTCAACTCGCCGATCCAGGTGGCGGTGAGGTAAGGGACGGAAGGGGGGAGACGGGAGACGGGAGTGCTCGAAGGGCCCGGCGCTGGCCGGGCCCTTCGTGCGTGCGTGACGATGGGGCGATGCCGCCGTTCGTTAGGCGCCCCTCGCCGCCACCGGCCCCGCACGCCG
>MEDZ01000074.1 GCA_001724275.1 Gemmatimonadetes bacterium SCN 70-22 | reverse complement strand
TTCCGCGAGACGCCGGAGGGGAAGCTGTCCCGCTACCTCAAGCGTGACGAATCGAGCGAGGTCATCTCCAAGTTCGCGCAGGTCGGGTCGATCACGCTCGACGACGGGACCAAGGTGACCATCGGCGCCGACTCCCGGCTGCGCACCCCCCCGGGCTTCAACACCGACGTTCGCGGCGTGCGCGTGGTGGGGACGGCGTCGTTCGACGTGGCGCAGCAGGGGGAGCTCCCGTTCGAGGTGCGGCTCGGTGAGGTCGCGGTGCAGGCCACCGGGACGCGATTCGCGGTGAACTTCGACACGGCGACGACCACGGCGATGGTGCGCGTGGACGAGGGGACGGTGAACGTGCGCTTCGGCAGGACCGTGCGCCCCGTCGCGACCGGCAAGGCGCTCGAGGTCGACGGCGCGGGGAACATGCGCGAGCCCGAGAAGACGGCGCTGGACGAGGCGCTGGCCTGGACCAGCGGTCGCCTGATCGTCGTCGACCGTCCGCTGCGGCAGGCCCTGGAGCAGACGCGCCGGTGGTACGGCATCGCCCTCATCCCCAACGACATGGCGCTCATGGACCGCAAGGTGTCGGTCGACGCCCCGCTCGACTCGTCGAAGGTGATGATCTCCGAGCTGGAGCGGACCGGCAACATGGTGTTTGGCTGGGAGGACAAGACCATGGTGCTCTACGACGCCAGCAAGCCGATCCCGAAGAAGAAGAAGTAGCCGCCTGGCGCACGCCTTACGACGCCTCGCCCGCTGGCGCCTGACGGCGACAGCGGGCGATGGGCATTTCACGGGTTGGTCGTGCGGAGTGGTCGTGCGGAGTGGTCGCCGAGGCGACGCCGGTCACGCCCGGTCGCGGCGCACCAGGACCTGACGTCCCTTGATGGTCGAGGAGCGCAGGGCGCTCACGATGTCGTCGGCGACTTCCTCCGGGACCTCGACGATCGAGAAGCGGTCGGCGATCTGGATCGCGCCGATGGCCCGGGCGTCGATCCCCGCTTCGTTGGCGATGGCTCCCACCAGGTCGCTGGGGCGCACCTTGGCGGAGCGTCCGGCGCCGATGTAGAGACGCGCCACATCCCACTCGGCCCCACGTGTCCGCCGGCGCTTGTCGCGGGTGGGGCCAACCGCCTCGCGCCGCGCGGTGCTCGACGGCGGCGCCTCCGGCTCGAAGATGCGCGGGCGGAAGCGAGCGCTACGCTCTTCCCGTCCGGCCGCGTCTTCCCGCTCTCCGCGCCGCGCGGGGGCGCTCGTCGCGCGCCCCTCGGGGCGGCGCTCCCGTCGCGGAGCCACGGCGGGAATCTCCTCCTCTTCTTCCGAGGCGCCGTCGCGCGCCTCGACCTGTTTGACCGCGGCGGCGGCCACGTCCATGAGGTCGAACTCCTCGGCCAGCGACTCCACGATCCCGCGATACGCGTCGAGCTCGCCGGCCAGGATGGTCTCGCGCAGCGAGGCTCGCGTCAGCTCGAGGCGGCGCGCGCGGAGGTCGGCCACCGTGGGGACCTGCGCGATCTCGATCTTCTGCTTGGTGAGGAACTCGATGTTGCGCAGGAGGCGGTGCTCGCGCGGTTCGGCGAGCGTGATCGCCACCCCTTCGCGCCCCGCGCGCCCGGTGCGCCCGATGCGATGGACGTACGATTCCGACGCCGACGGGACGTCGTAGTTGACCACGTGCGAGACGTGCTGGACGTCGAGGCCGCGAGCCGCAACGTCGGTGGCCACGAGGAGGTCGGCCTTGTTGGCCCGGAACTTCTTCATCACGCGGTCGCGCTGCTCCTGCGACAGCCCGCCGTGCAGCGCCTCGGCGCGGTAGCCGCGTGCGTTGAGCGTCTCCGTGAGCTCGTCCACCTCGGTGCGGGTGCGGCAGAAGACGATGGCCGACGTGGGATGCTCGATGTCGAGGACGCGCCCCAGCGCGGCCATCTTGTGGACGCGCGGGACGATGTAGGCCACCTGGCGCACCTTGGCCGCCTTGCCGGCGCTGACCGGTTCGCGGTCGATCTTGATCGTCTCCGGGTCGCGCAGGTGCCGGCCGGCGATGGCGGCGATGCGCGGGGGAAGGGTCGCCGAGAACAGCGCGGTCTGGCGTTCCTCGGGCGTCGCCTCGAGGATGGCCTCGAGGTCTTCGGCGAACCCCATGTCGAGCATCTCGTCGGCCTCGTCGAGCACCACGGTGCGGACCGAGTCGAGGGTGAGCGTCCCGCGGCGAATGTGGTCGAGCGCTCGGCCGGGGGTGGCGATGACGACGTCGACGCCGCGCTTGAGGGCCCGGATCTGCGTCTCCATCGACGCTCCGCCGTAGATGGGGAGGGCGACGACCCCCATCACCTTGCCGTAGCGGTGCACCGCCTCCGCCACCTGCATGGCCAGCTCGCGGGTGGGGACGAGGATGAGGGCAGCGGTGCGCTCCCGGGCCGGGGCGTCCGGGGCGAGCCGATGGAGGAGGGGGAGGGCGAAGGCTGCCGTCTTCCCGGTCCCCGTGGCGGCCTGCGCCAGGACGTCGACCCCGGTCAGGAGGACGGGGATCGCCGCCCGCTGGATGGGGGTCGGCTCCTCGTAACCGAGGGTGTCGAGGGCCGACAGGACCCGCGGGTCGAGGGCGAGCGCGGCGAAGCCGGCGTCGCCATGCGCCTCGGCGGGGGGGGAAGTCACGGTGCGTGGAGTCATGCAGCAATGTAGTCGTCTCCGGCGTCATTGACAGATTTCACCGGTATTCGTAATTTTACCATTCTTCGGAAACGCGGCTTCGCGCTTCAGTCGAGAAGACCCTGGGACCTCGCTCTCGCGGTGGTCCCTTTTGAATTTTCGCATCGGGGTACGCCGGCATTGCATGCCGACCGCTCTCATGCGGCCCTTCGTGGGGGCGTTGGTCCACGAATCACCTGCGTAGTCGGCATGTACGGCATTACCGGACTCCGACCACACAACACTTTGGAGTTAGGCAATGCGTATCACCGGCACCGTGAAGTGGTTCAACGACGCCAAGGGCTTTGGCTTCATCACCCCCGAGAACGGACAGAAGGACTGCTTTGTCCACCACTCGGCCATCCAGGGCAAGGGCTTCAAGTCCCTGGCCGAGGGCGAGCGCGTGGAGTTCGAGGTCGTGCAGGGCCAGAAGGGCCCCGCGGCCGAGAACGTCGTCAAGATCGGCTAACCAGCCGACGGGGCGCCGTGGCTTGGCCGCGGCGCCTCAGGCGGGGCGCCCCATGATCGGGAGCGCCCCGCCAACCGGGACCCCCCGGGGCCCCCTTCGGGTCGAAAGACGCGAATCCCTTGTCGCCACTCGTGCGGCGTGTCCATCGAGTAACCATCCATGATTGAAGTCAAGCTCGACGAAGGCGATCGGTTGGAGTGGGCCCTCAAGGCCTTCAAGAAGAAGGTCCTGAAGTCCGGGATCCTCAAGGAGCTGCGCCGCAAGCGGCACTATGTGAAGCCGAGCGAGGCCCGGCAGCTCAAGTCGGCCGCGGCTCGTCGTCGCGCCCGGCAGAAGCCGCGTCCGTCCGAGTAAGTCGTTCCTGGAGTCGTTGCTCCCCCGGGCCGTCCAACGCCCGGGGGCTTGCTGTTGCCGGGAGTGGCGCGCCCGCACCCCGGCATCGACGACCGTTCCCGGACGTCTCCGGACGCTAGCGCCGCTCCGTGATCGTGGAGTCGCTCAGGCGAAGCGCCGGGCGTTCCATGGTCGGCAGCACGTCGTCTCCCTCGCCGTCTCCCTCGCCGTCTCCCTCCGTCCCGGCATCCCTGGGGGGGCGAGAGCGCACCACGCGTCGCGGGACCAGTTCCTCGCCCAGCTCCACGAGGACCCGCGTGGCCACCAGGCTGGACAGCGGTTCGGGGACCCCCATTACGCGCACGTAGGTATCGATCGCGCGGTCGAACGGCATGTCCTCCGACAGCGTGTCGATGAACATCAGCGTGTTGCGCACGTGTGTCTCGATCAGCGCTTCCTCCGCGCGCGCCTGTGCCAGCCGCATGCGGCGCTCCGCCGACTCGTCGAGGCGCCGGGGAAAGAGCGATTCGGGGAAGATGCGGCGCAGGAGCGACGGCATGTCAGCTCTCCTGGCTCTCGTACTGGTCCTTGAGGCTGGCCACCACTCCCGGGTCGGCGAGCGTGGTGGTGTCGCCTAACGCGCGCCCCTCGGCGATGTCGCGCAGCAGCCGGCGCATGATCTTTCCCGAGCGCGTCTTGGGCAGGTCGGCGCTGAACAGGATGTCGTCGGGACGGGCGATGGCCCCGATCTTCTGCGCCACGAAGTCGCGCAGCTCGTCGCGCAAGGCCGGGTTGGGGTGGAAGCCGGTGCGCAGGGTCACGAAGGCGGCGAGCGCCTGTCCCTTGAGCTCGTGGCTCTTCCCCACCACCGCCGCCTCGGCCACCGACGGGTGCTCCACCAGCGCACTCTCGACCTCCATGGTCCCGATGCGATGCCCGGCCACGTTGAGCACGTCGTCCACCCGCCCGAGGATCCAGAAGTAGCCATCGTCGTCGCGCTTGGCGCCGTCGCCCGCGAAGTACAGGTCGGGGCGCCCCGGCCACTTCGAAAAGTACGTGTCGACGTAGCGCTGGTCGTCACCCCAAATCGTCCGCAGCATCGATGGCCAGGGGCGTGTGAGGGTCAGCAGCCCGCCGCCCACCGGGATCCGATTGGCCCTGGCGTCGACGAGCTCCGCCGAGAAGCCCGGAAGCGGGTGGGTCGCCGAGCCGGGCTTGGTGGCGGTGATCCCGGGGAGGGGAGAGATCACGATCGCCCCGGTCTCGGTCTGCCACCACGTGTCGACGACGGGGCAGCGCCCGCCGCCGATGTAGGTGTGGTACCACATCCAGGCCTCGGGGTTGATCGGCTCCCCGACGCTCCCGAGGAGGCGCAGGCGCGAGAGGTCGTGCCGGGCCGGCCACTCGGCCCCCCACTTCATGAAGGCGCGGATGGCCGTGGGGGCGGTGTAGAAGACCGTGACGCCGTGCCGGGCGCACATCTCCCACATCCGGTCCTTTTCCGGCCAGTCCGGAGCCCCCTCGTACATCACGCAGGTGGCGCCGTTCGCCAACGGCCCGTACACGAGGTACGAGTGCCCGGTGACCCACCCGACGTCGGCGGTGCACCAGAAGACGTCGTCGTCCCTGAGGTCGAAGACGTACTTCGTCGTGTAGGCGACACCGGTGAGGTACCCGCCGGTGGTATGCACGATCCCTTTAGGCTTCCCGGTGGTCCCCGAGGTGTAGAGGATGAAGAGGACGTCCTCGGCATTCATGTGCTCGGGCTCGCACTCGGCCTCCGCGTGCTGCATCAGGCGGTGCCACCAGAAGTCCCGCCCCTCGAGCATCTCCACGTAGGCCTCGCCGATGGGCCCCCCGGTGCGGCGCTGCACCACCACCACGTGCTTCACCGACGGGCACTCCTCGAGCGCCTTGTCGGTGTTGCGCTTGAGCGGGACGATCTGCCCCCGGCGATACCCCCCGTCGGCGGTGATCACCACCTTGGCCTGGGCGTCGTTCATCCGGTCGCGGAGCGATTCCGGGGAGAAGCCGCCGAACACCACCGAGTGGATCGCCCCGATCCGGGCGCAGGCCAGCATCGCGATCGCCGCCTCGGGAATGAGCGGGAGGTAGATCCCCACCCGGTCCCCCCGTTGCACGCCGAGCTTCCGGAGGACGTTCGCGAACTTCTGCACCTCGATGTAGAGGTCCCAGTAGGTCAGCGTGCGCCGGTCGCCGGGTTCCCCTTCGAAGATGATCGCCGCCTTGTTGCGCCGGCTGCCGCCGATGTGCCGGTCCACGCAGTTGTAGGCGACGTTCAGCGTCCCGCCGTCGAACCAGCGCGCGCGCGGCGGTCTCCAGTCGAGGACCGTGTGCCACGGCGTGTACCAGTCGAGCAGGCGGGCCTGCTCCGCCCAGAAGCCGTCGAGGTCCGCCGCCGCGCGCTCGTAGACCTCCGGCGAGTTGAGCAGCGCCTCGCGGGCGAACGCCGCGTCCGGGGGGAACTTCCGGTGTTCCTGCAGAAGGACGTCGATGTCGGACATGCGGATGGGAGGACTCGAGGGATGGAGGGGGGCGCTGGGAACGTACCGCGCCGTCATCGAAAGGCCTACCGCGCCATCACGTGTCTCGATTCTGCGGAGTTGCGCGGCATTCTGCAACCGCGAAAGCGCCGTCCGACCGGGGGCGTGGTGACGGCGCGCACGCCGCGCGGTCGCGGCGCGCCGTCCCTCGCGTACCGCCGCCAGCAGTGCGTCGTTATGTTCCGGTCGCCGGCGCATGCCGTCCACCCTTCCAACTTCCGCCGTCCCGGCTCCTGACATGATCAATCCCTGGCGCGACCTCTCGCCCGGCCCCCTCGCACCGGACGAAGTCACGGCGGTCATCGAGATTCCCAAGGGGAGCCGCAACAAGTACGAGCTGGACAAGGAGTCGGGGCTCTTCAAGCTCGATCGTGTCCTGTACTCGGCGGTGCACTATCCCGGTGATTACGGCTTCATCCCGCGCACGCTGCACGAGGACAACGACCCGCTCGACATCATCGTGCGGATCGACGAGCCCACCTTTCCCGGCTGCCAGATCCAGGCGCGCCCCATCGGGGTCCTCAAGATGCTGGACCGCGGCGAGCCCGACGACAAGATCCTCGCCGTCCCGTCGCACGACCCGCTGCACCACGAGTACTACGACATCGCCGACCTTCCGCAGCACTACCTGGCCGAGATCGAGCACTTCTTCCAGATCTACAAGGACCTGGAAGGGAAGCGGATGCAGATCGTGGGATGGGAGAAGAGCGAGGTGGCGATGCGCGT
>MEDZ01000073.1 GCA_001724275.1 Gemmatimonadetes bacterium SCN 70-22 | reverse complement strand
TGGGGAGACGGGAGTGGGGAGACGGGAGTGGGGAGACGGAAGTGCCGGCGCGCCGGATCGCGCCGGCGCTCTCCCCCACGTCTACGCAAACGGCGCCGCGAGCGGCGCCGTTTGTACTCCCGTCTCCCGTCTCCCGTCCGCCCTATTGCACCGCCGCCGGCTTGGGCCGCGACGCCGAGTTCCCCAGCGCCATCCCCGCCCGGTACATCAGCGTCCCCACCCGCGCCATCTTCTCGTAGTCGATGAGGGCGGCCTCGTCGCTCACCTGGTGGTACTGCGGGTGCAGGCCCGTCGTGAAGAAGACGATGGGGATCCCCTTCCGGGCGTAGTTGTAGTGGTCCGAGCGGTAGTAGATCCGCTCCGGGTGCGTGGTGTTGTCCCACTCACGGTTGAAGACGAACGGGCGCGCCGCGGCGGCGTTGACCGAGTCGATCACCGCCCCCAGCACCGCGCTCTGCCCGTTAGGCGCCGCCCCGGGGCCCACGATGTACAGCGAGTCGGGTGCGTTGCGCCCCACCATGTCGGCGTTCAGCTGCGCCACGATCGAGTCGATCGGGACGGTGGGATGGTCGGTGAACGTGCTCGACCCGAAGAGCCCCTTCTCCTCCCCCACGTGCCAGACGAAGAGCGCCGAGCGCCGGGGCTTGGGCCCCTGCACGAAGGCGCGCGCGATCGAAAGGAGCGTCACCGTCCCCGAACCGTCGTCGTCGGCCCCGTTGGCGATCGAGTCGCCGTTCACCGGTGCCTGAATCCCGATGTGGTCGTAGTGCGCCCCGTAGGCCACGTACGTGTTGCGCAACGCCGGATCGCTGCCGCGCACGATCCCCACCACGTTGTAGCCGTTGAAGTCCGACGAGGCCACGCTCACCGACGCCGCGAAGCGCGTCCCCGCCAGTGCCGCGCCCTTGTCATCCGTTGGCCACCCGGCCGGCAGCAGCGGCGATCCGTCCACCAGGCGCCCCACCGCGACCATCGGGAGGATACGCGCCCCCCCGCCTTGCGCCGCCCGGCTGGCCAGTTCGAGCTGGGTGGTCGAGAACTGCCCCGCCGCCAGGCGATAGATCGAATCGGGGAGGAGGAGGATCACCGCCGCCGGCCCGCGTCCGATGGCCGCCCCCAGGCGCGCGAAGAGCGCGTCGGGCGCCTCGAGCGCCTTCCGCTTGGCCGAGTCGACGCCCGCCGGGACGGCCCCCGCGATCACCAGCACCTTCCCCTTCACGTCGAGCCCCTTGTAGTCATCGCGTCCGAGCGCCTGGTCCACCAGCCCGTAGCCGGCGAAGACGACGTCCCCGTCGGCTGCAAGCCTGGGGAGCGGCGCGCCGGGACCGAGCGCCGTGAGCACGGCCAGGTCCCCGCCGAGGCGCCACGCCGTCCGCCCGGCCGGGGTCGACACCACCAGCGAGTCGGCCGTGAGGCGCGTGCGGCGCATGGGCACGCGATGGAAGTACCCGCTGTCGCCCCCCGGCTCCACGCCCAGCGCCGCCAGTCGCCGCGCCAGCCACGCCGCCGCCCGGTCGGCATCCGGCGTCCCCGTCTCGCGCCCGCGGAACGAGTCGGCCGCGATGGCGAACAGGTCGGCCCGCAGCTCCGCCGCGTTAGGCTCGAGACGCGCCGGCGAAGGCGCCCCCGCCGGTGCCGGCGCGCCTCCCCGGCACGCCGCCACCGCCGCCAGGAGCCCCAGGTACATGAAGGATGTGAACCGTCTCATGATGATGGATGTCGTGGTGAAAGGGATCGCCGTGGCCGGGGAACGACGCGCGACCGCATGCGGAAAGGGCCGACCCCAGCCCGGCCGGCCCTCTCGTCTTCTCGTCTTCTCGGCTTCTAGTTCCCCGACCACCGCTCCCGCATCCGCCGCGCCGTGTCCGGGCTGAAGATTCGGATGACGAGGTAGATGATCGCGCCGAAGATCGCGATCTTGACCGCGAGGGCGAGCAGCCCGAGGAGCAATCCGAAGAAGACGCCGAAGACGCCAAAGAACAGCTTGAGCAGGAACAGTCCGCCGATGGCGAACAACCCGATCATGAAGATGGTGCGAAGCATAGGTCCGTTCTCCAATGCGAGGACTGGCCACATTACGCCCGGCGCTCGGGCGAAGTTTCACGCCACGCGCGTCGCGGCAAGGGCTGCGCGCAATGTCACGCGGAGCGCCGCATGACGTCCAGTGACTTCGTCGAGGTCCTGGTGCTGGGCGATGGCATTATCGGCCTCTCCTGCGCCCGCGCCAGCGCCGCGCGCGGCCTCGCCACCTGCCTGGTCGGCCGACGGCGCCCCGGGGTCGCCTCGGCGGCCGCCGCCGGCTTCCTCGCCCCCACCATCGACCCCACCAGTGGCGCCGCGCTCACCTTCATGGTCGAAGGGCGCGAGCGCTATCGCTCGTTCGTCGACGAACTGCGCGCCGCCACCGGGCACGACATCCCCTTCGCCCTGGACGGCATCCTGCGCGTCCCGGGCAGCGAGCGCGAGGCCGCCGCCCTGCGGGCGTCCGCCGACGCGGCATCCCCCTGGCTCGATCCCGCCGAAGTGATCGAGCTCGAGCCGGCCCTCCACGCGCCGTACGGCGCGCGCCACCACGCCGCCGACGGCATGGTGGACAACCAGCGCCTCCTCCGGGCCCTCGAGGAGGCCATCGCGCTCGCCAACATCCCGCGCCTCAACGCCGAGGTGCAGCGCATCCGCATGGCCGGCCCCCTCGTCTCGGTCGCAATGGACGACGGGCGCGCCTTGCGCTGCCGGTACCTCGTCCTCGCCGGCGGGGCATGGCAGCCGCTGGTCGAGGGGCTCCCTCGCCACCTCCCCGTCCTCCCGCTGCGCGGGCAGATGATGTCGCTCGTGGGCTCTCCGGTCACCCGCCCCGTCTTCGGCTTCGGCGGCTACCTCATCCCCCGCCCCGCCGACCGGCAAGTGATGGTCGGGAGCACCTCCGAAGCGGTGGGCTTCGCCCTGGGCACGACCGACGCCGCGCTCACCCGGTTCCGCGACGTCGCCGCCCGGCTCGTCCCGTCGCTCGCCCGAGCCGACGAGGTCCGCACCTGGTCCGGCTTCCGGCCGATGACGTACGACGGTCTCCCCATCATCGGCCCCGATCCGGACAACCCCGCCGTCCTGTACGCCTGCGGCCACTCCCGGAATGGGATCCTCCTTGCCCCGATCACCGGCGATGCGATTGCGGCCCTGGCCGCCGGGGCCCCCTCACCGCACGATCTGTCCCCCTTCTCCATCGCGCGGTTTCCGGCCTCGGCGGCGCCCATTTCATAACCGTCCATAGGCAGAATAGGGGTTACACATCTTGGCCCCGTCGTGTGCGGGGGGGTACATTCCCGGACCTTCGCGACGTGGGGACGGGCGTCACCCGACTCCCACTCCACGCCCTGCGGAATACCAAGCCGAGAGATGTCGGATACGCTGTACCAGATCATGGGACGCCATCGCGCCGAGCCGCTCCCGGAGCGCAAGCCGTCGTGGCTGAAGGTGAAGGCGCCGGGCGGCGAGAACTACGCCCGGCTCAAGGGGCTCATGAAGGAGCTCGACCTCCACACGGTGTGCGAGGAAGCTCACTGCCCCAACGTCGGCGAGTGCTGGCAGCACGGCACCGCCACCTTCATGATCCTGGGCGACGTCTGCACGCGGAACTGCGGCTACTGCGCCGTGTCGCATGGGCGCCCCCCCAAGTACGACCTCGATGAACCCAACCGGGTGGGGGCGGCGATCGCGCAGATGAAGCTGCAGCATGCGGTCATCACCTCGGTCGACCGCGACGACCTCCCGGACTTCGGCGCCTACATCTTCGCAGAGACGATCCGGCAGATCCACCAGCGCCTCCCGGGGTGCTCGGTCGAGGTCCTGGTCCCCGACTTCCAGGGCGACGAGGATGCCATTCGCACCGTCCTGGAGGCGGGGCCCGAGATCTACAACCACAACACCGAGACGGTGCCGCGCCTCTACAAGCGCGCCCGCCCCGGTGGGCGCTACGAGCGGGTGATGCAGATCTTCCGCTTCGCCAAGCAGGTGGCGCCGCAGATCCCCACCAAGTCCGGGATCATCGTGGGCCTCGGCGAGACCAAGGAGGAGCTCGTCGCCGTCATGCGCGACCTGCGCGCCGTCGACGTCGACATCCTGACGCTGGGGCAGTACCTCCGCCCCTCGGACGGGCACCTCCCGCTGGACCGCTACTACACCCCCGAGGAGTTCCGCGAGCTGCGCACCATCGGGATGGGGCTGGGCTTCCGCCACGTGGAAGCGGGCCCGCTGGTCCGGTCCAGCTATCACGCCTGGGAGCAGGTCCAGGCAGCAGGCGTTTAGTTTCCGCGCCGCGGGGCCCCAGCGCCCCGCGGCGTGGAGCAGCACCCGCACGTCCCGCATTCCCCGGGATCCGGGCCTCGATAGGGGGCCCGCGGCCACCCCACAGTCCTCACCCCGAGCGCGCCAGAGCGTGCGCCACGGTTATCACCGGCGCCCTTCACCGGCCCCCGCCCACTCGACCATGGCGAAAAAGAAGACCGAGCCCAAGGCCGAACCGACGTTCGGCGAGACCGATGCGCCCACGCGCGCGGCCCTCCTCCACTCCATGCTCCTCCAGCGCCGCTTCGAGGAGCGCTGCGCCGAGGCCTATGCGTTAGGCAAGATCGGTGGCTTCTGCCACCTGTACATCGGGCAGGAGGCGTGCGGCACCGGCGCCATCTCGGTGCTGCGCGACGACGACTACGTCATCACCACCTACCGGGACCACGGCCAGGCGCTCGCCCGCGGCATCTCGGCGCGCGCCATCATGGCCGAGCTCTTCGGCCGCAGCGACGGCTGCGCCCGCGGCAAGGGGGGCTCCATGCACCTCTTCGACCGCAACACGAACTTCCTGGGCGGGCACGGGATCGTCGGCGGGCACGTCCCCATCGCCACCGGCGTCGGCTTCGCCATCAAGTACCGCGGGACCGACCAGGTCATCCTGTGCTTCATGGGGGAATCGGTGGTCAACACCGGCGCCTTCCACGAGGCGCTGAACATGGCGGGGCTGTGGAAGCTCCCGGTGGTGTTCATCATCGAGAACAACCGCTACGGCATGGGGACCGCGCTCGAGCGCGCCTCGGCCATTCACGACATCTACCAGCGCGGCGCGGCGTACGACATGCCACGGGCGCACGTCGACGGCCAGGACGTCTTCGCCGTCCGCACCGCCGTGGCCGAGGCCGTGCACCGCGCCCGCACCCAGTCGCTCCCCACCCTGCTCGAGGTGCGCACCTACCGCTTCATGGGGCACTCCATGTCCGACGCGGTCAGCGGGACCTACCGCACCAAGCAGGAGCTGGAGGAGTACATGAAGCGCGACCCCATCAACGTCCTGCGCGCGCACATGGAGGAGCTGGGCGAGATCGACGACGCCGGCATGGCGAAGCTCGACGACGAGGTCAAGGCGATCGTCCAGGACAGCTGGGACTTCGCCGACGCCAGCCCCGAGCCCGCGCTCGAGAGCCTCTGGGAAGACGTCCTGGTGGAGACGACGACATGAGAATCGTCGGAACGCTCCCGTCACTCGCCAACCGTCGACGCGCCGTTCGGCGTGTCGACACTCCCGCCTCCCGTCTCCCGTCTCCCGTCTCGTCATGCCGGTAATTACCTATCGCGACGCCCTCAACCACGCCCTCCGCGAGGAGATGCAGCGCGACGACCGCGTCTTCCTCATGGGGGAGGAAGTGGCGGTGTACCAGGGGGCCTACAAGGTGTCCAAGGGACTGTTGCAGGAGTTCGGCGAGATGCGCGTCGTCGACACCCCGATCACCGAGCTCGGCTTCGCCGGGGTCGGCGTCGGCGCCGCCATGGCGGGGCTGCGCCCCATCATCGAGTTCATGACCTGGAACTTCGCCCTCCTGGCCCTCGACCAGGTGGTCAACTCGGCCGCCAAGATGCTCTACATGTCGGGGGGGCAGTACCCGATGCCGATCGTCTTCCGCGGCCCCAACGGGGCAGCGTTGCAGCTCGCGGCGCAGCACTCGCAGGCCTGGGAATCGTGGCTGGCCCACATCCCGGGGCTCAAGGTCGTCGCCCCGGGCACCCCGTACGACGCCAAGGGGCTCCTCAAGGCCGCCATCCGCGATGACAACCCCGTCATCGTCCTCGAGGGCGAGATGCTCTACAACACCAAGGGCGAGGTCCCCGATGAGGAGTACATCGTCCCCATCGGCAAGGCCGACCTCAAGCGCGAGGGCGACCACTGCTCGCTCATCACCCACGGCAAGTCGGTCCTCGTCGCCCTCCAGGTCGCCGATGCCCTCGCCAAGGAAGGGATCCGCATCGACGTCGTCGACCTCCGCTCCATCCGCCCCATGGACATCGAGGCCATCACCACCTCGGTGCGAAAGACCAACCGTGCCGTCGTCCTCGAGGAAGGGTGGGAAGTCTGCGGCGTCGGCGCCCAGGTGGTGGACTACATCCAGCGCCACTGCTTCGATGACCTCGACTCCCCCGTCCTCCGCGTCCACCAGGAAGACGTCCCCATGCCGTACGCCAAGAACCTGGAACGCGCCGCCAAGCCCGACGTCGCCAAGACCGTCGCGGCCATCAAGCAGGTGATGTACCTCCCCACCGCCTAACGTCACCGACCCATGGCAACCAAGGTGTTCATGGAGGCCCTCTCCCCCACGATGGAGGAAGGACGCCTCGTCAAGTGGATCAAGAGCGAGGGTGACGCCGTCAAGAGCGGCGAGACACTGGCCGAGGTCGAGACGGACAAGGCCATCATGGAGCTCGTCGCCCGCGGCGACGGCATCCTGCGCCGCCGCCTGGTGGACGAAGGGGCGACGACCCCCGTCGGCGCCCTCATCGGCGTGATCGCCACCGCCGATGAGAACATCGACGCCCTCCTCGGCGGCGCCCCCCCGGCC
>MEDZ01000072.1 GCA_001724275.1 Gemmatimonadetes bacterium SCN 70-22 | reverse complement strand
CGTCACCTCCGGGTGATTCTCGGAGATGGCGTTCGCCATCTTCTGCAGCAGGATCGTCTTCCCGGCGCGGGGCGGCGCGACGATCAGTCCTCGCTGTCCCTTCCCGATCGGCGCCACCAGGTCCACGACCCGCATCGAGAGGTCGCCGTTCTCGAGCCGGATGCGCTGGTCCGGATAGCGTGGGCGCAGGTTGTCGAAGATCAGCCGCGGCTGCGACGGGTCCGGCGCCGCGCCGTTGACCAGGTCGACCTTGAGGAGCGCGAGATACCGCTCCCAGTGCTTGGGGGGGCGCACCTCGCCCCGGATCGAGTCGCCCGTGCGCAGGTCGAAGCGCTTGATCTGCGACGGCGACACGTAGATGTCGTCGGGCCCGTGCAGGTAGCTCCAGTCCTGGCTGCGCAGGAACCCGTACCCCTCGTCGAGGATCTCGAGCACCCCCTCGCCCCGCAGCACCACCTGCTGGTCGAGCAGGCGCTGCTCGATGTGGAAGATCAGGTCCTGCTTGCGGAGCCCCGAGGTCTCCTGGATGTCCAGCCCCGACGCCAGGTCGATGAGTTCGGCGACCGACTTCCGCTTGAGTTCGACGATGTCCACGCGCGGCGGGGGGAATGTCTCGGGGGCTGGGACGCGCCAGGGGGCGATATGGTGAAAGGGGGAGTCTGCGTCGTCGACGAGACTCCCCGCTCTTTCACCATGCAGATGCGCGAGGCGGGATTCGAACCCACGACCTTCGGCTCCGGAGGCCGACGCTCTATCCAGCTGAGCTACTCGCGCGCGTCACCGGCGCGCACGTAGCACACGCGGTGGAAAGGGAAGGCTAACGCGCCCCGGGGGGCAATACAAGTCGAGCGCGCGGACGCAGGAGCGCGGCGTCGTCAGGCGACGCGCCGCGCCCCGATCAATGCTCGGCGACCCCGGCCCGCTGCGGGCCATTGAGCTTGTTGCGAAGCGTGCGCACGCTGATGCCGAGCAGGTCGGCGGTCCTGGTGCGGTTCCCCCGCGTCACTTCGAGCGCCCGCTGGATCAGCGCCCGTTCCGCCTCGTCGACGTTGAGCGTGTGGAGCACGATCCCGCCCTGCGGTGCGACCGGCGGGGAGCTGCCGGCCCCCGGCATGGCCGCCACTGCTGGCGTGCCGTGGTGCGCGCCACTACCTGCCGCCGCGGCCGCGCCCGTGCGCAACTGCTCGAACAGGCGCGCCGGGAGTGTCACATCGGTGGACAGGACCACCGCGCGCTCGATGGCGTGCTGCAACTCGCGAACGTTGCCCGGCCATTCGTAGTCCTGCAGCAGCTGCAGCGCCTCTGGGGCGATTCCCTTGAGCTCCTTCCCCGCCTCGCGCGCGGTGCGCGTGGCCAGGCGGTGTGCGAGCATCGGGATGTCCTCCGGCCGTTCGCGCAAGGCGGGGACGGGAATCGGGACGACGCTCAGCCGGAAGTACAGGTCCTGCCGGAACGCCCCGCTGGCGGCGAGGTCGGCCAGGCGCTGCTCGGTCGACGCTATCACACGCACGTCCACCCGAATGGGAGTCGTACCTCCCACCCGCTCGAACTCCTGGTCCTGCAGGACGCGCAGGAGCTTCGCCTGCACGTCGAGACGCATGGCCGAGATCTCGGAGAGGAGGAGCGTCCCGCCATGCGCGCGCTCGAATGCCCCCTCCACCCGCCTCACGGCGCCGGTGAACGCGCCGCGCTCATGACCGAAGAGCGCACTCTCGACCATCGCCTCGGGGAGCGCGCTGCAGTCGAGGGTGATGAAGGGCCGGTCGCGGCGATCGCTCTGGTCGTGGATCGCGCGAGCCAGGAGGGCCTTGCCCGTCCCGGTTTCCCCCTGCAGGAGGACGGTCGCGCGGGTCGGCGCCACCATCGCCACCGTCTGCAGGATGCGGCGGATCTGCATGCTCTCGCCGATCACCTGCTGCGCGCTGCGCAGCTCCATGACGTCGCGCCGCAGCAGTTCGTTCTCCCGGCGGAGTCTCGCGAACTCGAGGGCCTGCTCCACGGTCAACGCGACCTGCGCCGCTCGCAAGGGAGTGGTGACGCAGCTGATCGCCCCTGCCTCGATCGCCGTGTCCGCCTGCTCGGCCGACGCTTCGTCCGTGAGCATGATCAACGGGGTGTCGTACCCCTCGCGGCGCAGCAGCGAGAGGAACTCGATCCCGGTCAGTCCGGGGAGCTGATGGCTTGCGACGATCAGGTCACAGCTCTCGCGGGTGAGGAGCTGCAACGCCTCGGCGACGGAACGGCTCCCCTGCGCGCGGTGACCGGCGCGAGCGAGCGTCTCTTCGAGATGCTGACCGAGCGAGGGTTCATCTACGACGTACAGGATGTTCGCCATGCGAGGAGGGCGCTCACCGTCTGGTGTGGGCGTGGAGGGGCGCTGGGGAGCGCGCTACTCCCCCAATGACGCGCGGTTCACCCACTCGGCAACCCGTTCCGCCCCCCCCCGCCCTCCGCCCCCCCGGGCTCGGTGGTGTCGGGCGATTCCCCGGGGAGCGGCCAGCGGAAGGGAGGGGCGCGGTATCGAGGGGCCCCGGGCCCGTCGGAGACGAGCGACGCAGGGAGGGGGAGCAATGAAAGAGGCGCCGGATCGCTCCGGCGCCTCTTTCGCTCGTGGTGACTATGGGAACACCAGTCGGGGCGACTGGATTTGAACCAGCGACCTCCTGCTCCCGAACGAGGCGCAGGGACCATGCGAGACGCAAGCTGTGTTGACGCTCCTACGGAGGAGTCAACGCAATTTTCGTTGCTTGGGGTCGTTTGGTACTTGAGTTGCGCAGTTATGGGCCCTTACGGGCCCCTACGGACGTGATCCGCCCCTGCTTCTCCGGGGCGCTTCACGTGACGCACCGTGTCACGCGCGTAGGCCACCCCCCTACGCGTCGTTTCCACCCGCAGTGTGTGTGGTCTGTGCGCGCCCCATGATTACCTATGGCGCGACGGGCGCGGACGCTGCCCGTCGCGCCACTCCCATCACGCCGTCGTGAACGAGAAGCTCATTCCGTAGCTGCCGTCCAATCCCTTCCATCCAGGACCCATCATCTCCGTCCCCGAGCCGCCCATCATTCCACCCACCACCGCGCGGCCCCCCATGCCGCCGCACGCCCCGTAATCGAGCGGCGAACCCGCTGCATCGCGCATGCCGCCGCCCATGTGAATCACGTACGTGGTCCGCGACTTGAGCGGCGCATCAGGAGCAAACACGACGGTGCGCCGATCTGCGGACCAGGACCACATACCTGCCACCACCTGACCCGAGATCGACGTCTCATGTAAGGCGAGGTAGCGCTCCATGCCTGTTCCGAGCGGACCGGAGAAGCGCATTGTCATGGGCATCGTGACGGAAACACCAGTGACGCCGTTCGCCGGCGCGAGCGACTGCAGGCTGACGGATCCGGCTGGATTCAGCCCACTCATCATGGTTGCACCCGTGCACGCGGCCATCAGTGTGATCGTTCCCACCGCGAGCAACCCGATTCGAATGTGTCGTTGGGCGATCGGCATACGCACCTCCATCAGGATTCCGTCACGCTCCGTGACGCTGTCTGCGCCCTGGCGCGTGACGCCTGTATGCTCGCGTGCGCAGGGTCGCAGAGCAGTCGGGCAATTCACCCGGAAGCCACGGAATTTTGCGCATCCCGACAAAGCCTTCGCACGCGACGCCCGCAGACACTGCCGTCGGATTTCTGCGCCTCCCGGGTGGGGCCCCGGGTGGGGGCCCGGCCCGTGCCGTGCGCGACGCCCTCGTGGGGCAGCAGCCCCAAAATGCGACAGACCTTAGAGAAATCCTGCGACAGAGTTTAGAGAACCCACAGCCCGGAACAATCCGAGTGAATCAACCTCGCCTGCGTTGCCTGCCCGGAGTTGTTGTCGCAGTGCTACTGCGCGGGTGCGGGGCGAGGGCACGGATGCGAGTAGTGGATGTGGGTGACCACCCATCGGGAGTCGCGACGCACCCAGACCATCGTCTCGTTCCCCTGCGCGTCGATGGGCTTCCCCTTCATCGTGGCGTGGATCGCGTACTCGCGCGTGACGAGCGCCATCTCCGGCGTTGATGTCACCCGCACGTTCGTGAAGCGCGCCGTCGTGTTCTCGAACGCCTCCACCTCGGGCCGCAGGTGATTCTCCCAGACGTCTGCCAGACCGATGTTCCGCACGCTGTGCTCGTAGAGCACGATGTCCTCGGCCAGCAGGGCCTTGAGCGTCGGCAGGTCTCGGGTCGTGAACGCGGCATTGTAGCGCTCGACGGCGGCACGCACCTGGGCGTCAGGCGTCTGCGCCGACAGGGGCGTGCTCGCGGCGAGCAGACCCAGGCCAAGCAGGAGCGTGTGAAAGGATCGAATCGTCATGAACTTCACGAAGGCATGAGTGAAGAGCGATCGACGGCGAAGCAACCATCTCTTGCTCACCAGCTTTATGGGGGCTAAAGTGCATCGGCACCCCGCCGAGGTCAATGCGGACTTCGTCATCTCGCGCGGAGAAGCGATAGCCGTCCGATCGCCGGACGCTCCTCGTCCCCACGAGCCGCGTCGCCGCTGGCGGGCGAATGCACCATTCCCGACGGTGCAAGCACCCCCGCCACGAGCGGGATCGCCACGATGTCGGAGCCCGTCGCCCACCAGAGACTCTGCGCCATCGTCCCGTAGGTCGCTCCGCACGAGCACGAGGTCGCCCGATTCCGCGGCCACGTCTGTCCCCCCTGCAAACCGTGCGCGCCGACGTGGCCGCCAACGCGACCGGCCCAGTGCGCGCCGTGGACCCGCGCGCAGTACGCGCGGTGAGCGCGAGCTGTGGACGCTCGGGGCAGCCAGGCTTCGCCGGTTTGCACGAACCCTGGAGTCACGCGCCCCATGCCCAGTGCCCCGAACCCGCCGCCCCACCCGCGAGAATTTTATTTCGGGTAAAGGGACGGAACGAGTCTTGCCTTGAACAATCCCTCCAACACGGGCGCGCTCGGCCGCACAACCGGCCGCGCCGACGCGCCCGTCCGAACCGGAGAGGTCCTCCCATGCCGCACACGATCAGCGCCGAGATGCGGCGGTGCATCGACGAGTGTCTCCGTTGCGCCGCCACCTGCACCGAGACGTCGCGTCACTGTCTGGAGCTCGGCGGGAAGCACGCCGAACCCGAGCACATCACGACCCTGGAGGTCTGCGCGGACATCTGCCTCACAAGCGCGAACTCCATGCTTCGCGGCTCGCGCCTGTACACGGAGACTTGCCGCGCGTGCGCCGCCGTCTGTCGCGCATGCGAGGAGGCATGCCGTCGGATGGGCGACGACCCCATGATGCAGCAGTGCGCCGACGTGTGCCGCAGCTGCGCCGAATCGTGCGAGCGCATGGCGGGGGCGGGCACCGGGCACTGACCGCTCCGAGCGAAGTGGGGCGCGGGCCTCCAAGACCGGCGCCCCACCGCTCACCTCCCTGATCCAGGTCGCCGCCGCGTTGCGACAACGCGTGGCCTGCGAACGCGCTCCTTCTGGAATAGGAACGTGGGCGTGACCCAACTACAGCATGCGTTTCATGTGCTTCAAGTGCCGCTGGTCTTCATCTCGCACGGGCGGGTGGGTGCACCCGCACGCACGAAGTAGGTGCTCGCCGCGCGCGTGCGGATGAAGCGTCGCACGGGAGGACCGTGATGGCTACGGGAGCGTGCGCCGTTGGATACGAGTGCCGCCGGCGTTCAGGACCTTCACCCGCCCGGCGCGCGCCGGGTCCGCGAGGACCAATGCAGCGCCGAAATGCGCCACCCCTGTGGCGTTCGGGTGAGCACGACGAGCTCCGCGCCCGCCGAGTTGATCTGGCGCCCGCGGTACTCGCCTTGGGTCACACTCGTGCTACTCGCCCACGCGACGTCCCCGTGCACGGTAACTCGCATTGCTCCGCGCTCGCTCTTCACGGCGCGGGCGAACGCGATGTCGCCGGGCAGGTGGTGTGAGCGATACTCCTCACGCGTCTCGACGCCGCCGGACTCGAGAATGATGACGTCGGGCGGGAGCAGTGCGAGCGCCGCCGCGCTGTCGCCGGCGGCGAGGGCCGCATGAAAACGCTCAACCGTGGCGACGACATCCGCCGAGTCGCCCTGGGATTGCGTTCGGGGTGGTGTCGGGGCCGCGCGGGCGACGTCATGCGCCGAGAGCGCGGTGCCGGTAAGGAGAACCAGGGCGGCAGCGACTACCGCGACCCGCGCGCCGAACGGAATTCCATGACGACCGAGCCGCGCGGGCTTCGGGTGTGTATCCAAGGTGCTCACGCTTGTACCTCTCTCGGGACGGACGGGTGGCGGTGTGGAGAGCGCGGTCCGGTCAGGCAGGCTCGGACTTATGGATGGGCGTCACCCCGCCCGTCGCGCGGCCTTACGCCCGATAAAATCGCGGGCCCCCGGTGCGCTGTCAACGTGCGATGAGTGCGCGGATTCGACTCCGACCGTGCTGTGCTCGGGCGTGCGCGTTCCACACGGAGGAGAACGGTTACGACCGGCCCGCCGGCACCTTTTATGCTAGGTAATGCCTGCCAATCGTCTTCCTCCACGCTCGCCTACCAACCACAAGAATATGTTCCCCCTACGCTTCTCAACGCCGCGCGGCGCGCTCCAATTCGTCGCAATCGCGGCCGGTCTACTCGGCGCGGCGTGCGCACGGCCGAATACCGCAGACGGTACCGACGCGTCCGCAGCGTCAGCCGTGGCCGGCAGGGACACGGCCGTCGGCGCAGTCGCCGCCGCGCCTTTGGCCGCTGACACGAGCATGGGCGGCATGGACCACTCGAAGATGGCCGGCATGGATCGCGGGCCCGCGAAGGACGCCGATCACGAGTTCCTTCGGATGATGAGCGACCACCATCAGGTGCTCGTCACCATGATGGACGCGGCGATGAACCGTGCCTCGAGCGCTGAGGCCAAGGCCGACGCGCACGAGCTGCACACGAAGCAGTCCGAGGAGCGGGACCGGATGGTCGGCATGCTCAAGACCAGCTACGGCGAGACGATCGAGCCCATGGTCATGCCGAGCAATAAGGCGATGAACGATTCGCTGCAGCAGAAGTCGGGAACCGAGTACGACCGCGACATGTACCGGCGGATCATCATGCACCATCGCGAGGCGCTCCAGATGATCGATCGGTTCATGCCGCGCCTTCAGAACGCCGCGGTCAGGTCGATGGCGGAGAAGATGCGGGCGG
>MEDZ01000071.1 GCA_001724275.1 Gemmatimonadetes bacterium SCN 70-22 | reverse complement strand
ATGGCCTGCAAGCCGGCACCGCGCACGTCGTGCGCTTTCCGGGGGGGGGGGCGAGCAGTCAATTACCCGCGGCGAGGCCCCGCCACGTCAGGTGGCGGGGCTCGCCTGCGCGCCGGCCTGCGGTGATTCCAGCGCCTCCTTCATGGCGTGCCACGCCAACGACGCGCACTTGACCCGCGTCGGGAATCGCGCCACTCCCGAGAAGACCTTCAGCTTGCCTAACGCCGACTCGGCGCCGGCCGCGGCCGCCTGGCCGGTGACCATCGCGTGGAACTGCGCGAAGATCGCCTCCGCCTCGGCGCGCGTCTTTCCCCTGACCGCCTGCGTCATCATCGACGCCGAGGCCTTCGAGATCGCGCACCCCGTCCCCACGAACGAGATGTCGGCCACGCGGTCCCCTTCCATCCGCAGCCAGACCGTCACCTCGTCACCGCACATGGGGTTGTGCCCCTCGGCGTGGGCGCTGGGCGGGGGAAGCTCGCCCCAGTTCCGCGGGTTCCGGTTGTGCTCCAGGATCACGTCCTGGTACAGCTGGCCAAGATCCATGCTCAGGCGAAGACCTCCCGCACGTGGCGAACGGCGCGCACGAGCGTGTCGACCTCCCCGCGCGTGTTGTAGAGATAGAACGACGCGCGGGCGGTGGATGGGAGGCCGAAGCGCCGCATGAGCGGCTGCGCGCAGTGGTGGCCAGCGCGAATGGCGACCCCGAAGCCGTCGAGGATCGTCCCGATGTCGTGCGGATGCGCGCAGTCCATCGTGAAGCTCAGTACCCCCGCCTTGTGCGGCGCCGTCCCCACCAGGGTGACGCCGGGAACGTCGCGCAGCTGTTCCACCGCGTACGCCAGGAGGTCGTGCTCGTGCGCGGCGATGGCGTCGAGCCCCACCTGTTCCAGGTACTCGAACGCATGGCGGTAGGCGACCACATCGCCGATGGACGGTGTCCCCGCCTCGAACTTCGACGGGAGGGTGGCCCACGTGGAGCGCTCGAACGAGACGTGCGCGATCATGTCGCCGCCCCCCATGTACGGGGGCATCCGCTCCAGCCACGCTTCCTTGCCGTACAGGATGGACGCCCCCGTCGGCCCCAGCATCTTGTGCCCGGAGCAGGCGAAGAAGTCGCAGTCGATCGCCTGCAGGTCCACGGGCGTGTGCGGAGCGCTCTGTGCCCCGTCGAGCAGCACCGCCGCCCCGGCCTCGTGCGCCAGCCGCACGATCTCCTCCACCGGATTCACCGTGCCTAACGCGTTGGAGACGTGGGCCACCGCCACCAGCCGCGTGCGCTCGCTCAGCAGGGCGCGGTAACCCTCCATGTCCAGCTCCCCGGCATCGGTGACCGGGATGACCCGGAGCACGGCCCCCGTCCGCTCGCACAGGAGCTGCCAGGGGACGATGTTCGAGTGGTGCTCCATGGTGGAGACGACGATCTCGTCACCCGCCTTCACGAATGCCTGCCCGAACGACGACGCCACCAGGTTGATCCCCTCGGTGGCCCCGCGCGTGAAGACGATCTCGTGCGCGTGCCGCGCGTTGAAGAAGCGGCGCGCCGCCTCGCGGGTGAGGTCGTACAGCTCGGTGGCCTTCTCGCTCAGGTAGTGCACCCCGCGATGGATGTTCCCGTTCTCCGCCTCGTAGTAGCGCGTGAGGGCGTCGATCACGCTGCGGGGCTTCTGCGACGTCGCCGCGTTGTCCAGGTACACGAGCGGCTTCCCGCGCACCTGGAGCGAGAGGATCGGGAAATCGGCGCGAATCCTCTGGACGTCCAGCGTTGCGCGCCGGCACTCCCGTCGCCCGTCTCCCGTCTCCCGTCTCACACGTACCTCGCCAGCGTGAGCCGCTCCAACTCCACCTTCAACTCCTCCAGCTCGATCGTCTCCAGCACCTCGGCCGCGAAGGCGTACGTCAGCAGCCGCCGCGTCACCTCCGCCCCCACCCCCCGCGACTTCATGTAGAAAGCCGCGATCTCGTCCAGCTTCCCCACCGTGGCGCCGTGCGTGCACTTCACGTCGTCGGCGAAGATCTCCAGCTGCGGCTTGGTGTCGATGCGCGCCTTGTCCGACAGGAGCAGCGTCTTGTTGGTCTGCTTCCCGTCGGTCTTCTGCGCGATCGGGCGCACGTACACCTTGCCGTTGAACACCCCGTGCGACGACCCGTCGAGGATCCCCTTGTAGATCTCGCGCGAGTAGCAGTTGGGCTCGGCGTGCTCGATGCGCGTCTGGGTGTCGCACAGCTGGTCGCCATCCAGCATGTACAGCCCGTTCAGCGTGGCCCCGCACCCCTCGCCGCCGAGCGTCGTGTAGATGTTGTTGCGCGACAGCGACGCCCCGGTCGAGAAGGCGAACGACACGTAGTGCGAGTCGCGCCCCTGCACCACCTCGGTGTGCCCCACGTGGAACGCCTTCCGTCCCTCGCGCTGCAGCTTGTAGTGGTTGAGCGTTGCCCCCTCGTCCAGGACGCACTCCGTCACGCTGTTCGTGAGGTAGCGTGCGTCGCTGGTGGAGACGTACTGCTCGATGATGGTCGCGCGCGCGAAGCGGTCGAGCACGACCAGGTTGCGCGGGTGCGACACGCCACCCTCGGCGGCGCGGTCGGAGACGAAGAGGAGGTGGATCGGCGTCTCCGCCACCACGTCCTGGGCCACGTGCAGCACCGCGCCGTCGCGCAGCATCGCCGTGTTGAGGGCCGTGAAGGCGAACGCCTGGCTGTCGAAGGCCGCCAGCTTCGCCAGGTGCCGCTCGAGCAGCGTCGGCTCCTCGTGCAGCGCCGCGGCGAGCGACATCAGGCGCACGCCGGCCGGGAGTCCGTCGAGGCGGCTGAGCGACGGGGCGAAGCGCCCGTTCACGAAGGTCACCACCGGCCACGCCGTGCTCCCCACCTGGAACCCCGTCACGTCGGCCGCCGTCAGCGTCCCCGCCGCCGGTGGCATGGGCTGGAACGCAGCCTCGGTGATGGGGGCGGGGTTGGTGAAGTGCCAATCCTCGTTCTTCGGCGTCGGGAAGCCGTAGCCTTGCAACTGCTCCATCGCCCGGGCGCGCAGCGGCGCCAGCCACGCCGGCCCCTCGGGCGGCAGCGTGGCGAAGTGCTCGCGGTACAGTGCCGTGCTCACGTCACGCCCCCGCCGCCGCCGGCTCCTCGAGGAGCCAGTCGTACCCCTTGGCCTCGAGCTCCAGCGCGAGCTCCTTCCCCCCCGACTTCACGATGCGCCCGCCGGCCAGCACGTGCACGTAGTCGGGGACGATGTAATTCAGGAGGCGCTGGTAGTGCGTCACCACGATCGTCGCCGTGTCGGGGCGCTTGAGCTTGTTCACCCCGTTGGCCACGATGCGCAGCGCGTCGATGTCGAGCCCCGAGTCCGTCTCGTCCAGGATCGCCAGCTTCGGCTCCAGCACCGCCATCTGCAGGATCTCGTTGCGCTTCTTCTCGCCGCCGGAAAAGCCCATGTTCACCGAGCGCTGCAGCATCGCCTCGTCCATCTCGACGAGCTTGAGCTTCTCGGTCATGATGTCGAGGAAGTCCATCGGGTCCACCTCCTCCTGGCCGTTCGCCTTGCGGATCTCGTTGTAGGCGGTGCGCAGGAAGTAGGCGTTGGAGACGCCGGGGATCTCGATGGGGTACTGGAAGGCGAGGAAGATCCCGGCATGGGCGCGCTCCTCGGCTTCCATCGCCACGAGGTCCTGCCCCTCGTACTCGATGGTGCCCCCGGTGACTTCGAACCCCGGGTGGCCGGCCAGGACCTGGGCCAGCGTGGACTTGCCGGAGCCGTTAGGCCCCATGATGGCGTGGACTTCGCCGGCGCTGACGGTCAGGGAGATGCCCTTCAGGATCTCCTTGTCGCCGACGTTCGCGTGCAGGTTCTTGATGACGAGCATTGGTGTGTATGCCTGATGAGGAAATGGCGGTGACGTGGAGCTGACGGAGGGGGACGGGCGGAGGAAATTCAATGACACGGGCGATCACGGTGGGGCACGGAGACCACGGAGGACCTCCCCGTATTTGTCGCACCCGCTGTTCTCCTCCGTCCCTCCGTGTTCTCCGTGATGAATGCTCTTGGCAATTGCTCGAGCCGCACAACGACTATCCAACCGACCCCTCGAGCGTGATCCCCAGCAGCTGCTGCGCCTCGAGGGCGAACTCCATCGGGAGCTCCTTGAAGACCTCGCGGCAGAAGCCGGAGACGATCATCGACACCGCCTGCTCGGCGCTGAGCCCGCGCTGCTTGAGGTAGAAGATCTGGTCCTCGCCGATCTTCGACGTGCTGGCCTCGTGCTCGATGGTCGCGGTGTTGTTCTGGGCCTCGATGTACGGGAAGGTGTGCGCGCCGCAGGCATTCCCGATCAGCATCGAGTCGCACTGCGTGTAGTTGCGCGCGTTCTCGGCCCTGGGCATCACCTTCACCTGGCCGCGGTACGAGTTCTGCCCCTTCCCGGCCGAGATCCCCTTGGAGACGATGTTCGACTTCGTGTTGCGGCCGATGTGGATCATCTTGGTCCCCGTGTCGGCCTGCTGCATGTTGTTGACGACCGCCACCGAGTAGAACTCGCCGGTGGAGTTGTCACCCTGCAGGATCACGCTGGGGTACTTCCAGGTGATCGCCGAGCCGGTTTCCACCTGCGTCCACGAGATCTTGGCGTTCGTGTACGCCTTGCCGCGCTTGGTGACGAAGTTGTAGATGCCCCCCTTTCCTTCCTCGTCGCCGGCGAACCAGTTCTGCACCGTCGAGTACTTCACCGTGGAGTTGTCGAGGGCGACGATCTCCACCACCGCGGCGTGCAGCTGGTTGGTCGAGCGCTTGGGAGCGGTGCACCCCTCCAGGTAGCTGACGTACGAGCCTTCCTCGGCCACGATGAGCGTGCGCTCGAACTGCCCCGTATCGGCGGCGTTGATGCGGAAGTACGTCGACAGCTCCATCGGGCAGCGCACCCCCTTGGGGATGTACACGAACGACCCGTCCGAGAAGACCGCCGAGTTGAGGGCGGCGAAGAAGTTGTCGCTGTAGGGGACCACCGAGCCGAGGTACTTCTCGACCAGGTCGGGGTGCTCCCGCACCGCCTCGCCGAACGAGCAGAAGATGATCCCGTGCTTCTTCAGCTCTTCCTTGTAGGTGGTGCCCACCGAGACCGAGTCGAAGACGGCGTCGACCGCCACCCCGGCGAGCAACTTCTGCTCGTGGAGCGGGATGCCGAGCTTGTCGTAGGTCTCCTTGATCTTGGGGTCGAGCTCGTCCAGCGAGCCTAACGGCTTGGCCGTCTTCGGCGCGCTATAGTACGACACCGCCTGAAAGTCGATCGGCGGGTAGGTGACGTTGGGCCAGTGCGGCTCGGTCATCTGCTGCCAGCGGCGGAACGCCTTCAGGCGCCACTCGAGCAGGAACGCGGGCTCGTTCTTCTTGGACGAGATGAGCCGCACCACGTCCTCGTTGAGGCCGGGCGGGATGGTGTCGGCGGCGATGTCGGTGCTGAAGCCGTACTGGTATTCCTTCGATACCAGTTGGTCGATGGCGGAGCTCATGGCATCTCCTGCAGCGCAGGTATCCCCGCACGCGGGGGGTCGATCTGGACGAGTGCCGCCGCCTCGTGGCTGTCGCTGCCTGACGAGTCGGCGGGGTGAATGCAGTACTCGCAGCAGTTGGCCCCTGCCGCGATATGGGTCTGGCGCGTCACGTTCGCGCCGAGGACTTCTTCGAGAAAGCGCTTCTCGGCGGCGCAGATCTCGGGGAATCGCTCGATCACCGCGCGGATGGCGCAGTTGTGCTCGCGGAGCAGCCCCCCGTCGCTCCCCGACGCCTCGGCCATGTAGCCGAGCGAGGTGAGAAGCTCGGCGAGTCGCTGCGCCCGTTGGTTCAACGGCAGGCGGGCCAGCTCCGGCTTCGCCTTCTCGGCGATCTCGGCCCATCGCTTCCGGAAGAGCTCGACCACCCCCTCGCTCCCGAGCTGCTGGCGGACCAGCTCCAGCACCTCGTTGAGGGCGGTGTCGTAGGCGCGCGGAAAGAGCCGCTCACCCGCGTCAGTGAGCGAGTAGGCGAAGACGGGACCACCGACGCCTCGGATCTCGCGCTGGTAGCGCACCAGCCCCTCGGCTTCCAGCTCCTTGAGGTGCCGGCGGAGGGCGTTGGGCGTGACCCCGAACTGACGCCCAAGCTCCTTGGCGGTAAGGGGTTGCGCCTTCTTGAGCGCCACCAGGACGTCACCCCGAAGCCCCCGGTATCCGGCTAGGGGGACAGTAGGTAAGGCCATGGAAGGGGGAAGATGGCCGAATCGGGGAAATAAGTCAACGAAAGTGTTCACGGATTGTCGCGGGGCGGGTGCGACTAGGGTTTCCCCGAGTTTACAGGCGTTGGGGGTGATCCGACTATTTGTGGTGTCCAATGCGGGGGTGTCCACTTCACCCTCACCTCGACGCCGGGGGCTCGGGACTTCGGGACCTTCCCGGGATCGTGGCACCAGCACACGAGTCAGTGAGCAGACCGATGAGTAGCCTAGCAGACACCTTCGAGCACCTCGTCCCCGTGGGTCCGCGCCTCATGGTGACGCCCGTGATCACGCCGACCATCGCCCCGCTCGGGCGCGATCGGTTGATACCGGTGCGCAACGTTCAGGGGCGCGAGGTGGTGGTCCGGGGTGGGGCCACCGGCCGGGAGTACCGATTCGCCCCTGGCGAATCGCGCGAGGTTCCGCTCGCGGACGCACGCCTCCTGGTGGCGGGGGGCGATTTCGCCTTCAGCGCCGGTCGCTGAGCGGGGCGGTCGTCCTGCTGCCCGGCGCTGCGAGGGGTTAGTCAGCGCGCGGGGGGGCGGGAGCCGGCCAGCGGCGTAGACAGGATGCGTCATCGAGTGGGGCGCGCGTCCGTCAGGATGGAGGATGGCTGGACCCTTGGCGACGGGTCGACGGATTCCCGTCTTCCCCTCGTGACTGAAGGCGGCACCAACGGAAGCCCCCGGGTGAGCGCAGGTAACACGTTGCCGGAAGCCGACTTCGCCGAGCGGTATTGGGTGTGATGCGAGCCGAGTGGGCCTAAGCGGCAAAAACTGCCGACGCCGCTTCGGGGGGCACGAATGACGCTGCGGAGACGCCGCACGGACCAAATCGGCCTCGTGGTACGGAATGTGATATGACTCACCCGCGAGTTCCGACTCCGTGCGACAGGTCGCCGATCGTCACGGTGATTCCAACAGAACGGTTCGCTTCCATACCAGGATCTTGCGGACCAGATCAACCCTCCAGCGGGAGACCCCTGACCATGAAGAGCATCCGCAAGTTCCTGAAGCAGGACGACGCCATCGCCGTGACCGAGTACGGCCTCCTCGTCGCCCTCGTCGCCATCGCCCTGATCGCCGTCGTGACG
>MEDZ01000070.1 GCA_001724275.1 Gemmatimonadetes bacterium SCN 70-22 | reverse complement strand
AGCATGACGGCGCCGACCGTCACCCCCATGTCGGCGACGTTGAACGTCCAGAAGCGCAGGTCGCCGACCCCGATGTCGATGAAGTCGACGACGCCGTGCACGTGGCGGAGGCGGTCGAGCAGGTTGCCGATCGCCCCGCCCGAGACGAGCCCGAGCGCCGCCGCCTGCCAGCGGTCGTTGTCCTCGGTGGTGCGCAGGCTCCGGATCAGGACCACCAGCACCACCGTCGCCATGATGGTGAAGCCCCAGCGCGAGTACTCGCCGAGCGACATGCTGAAGGCGGCGCCGGGGTTGTAGGTCAGCGTGAAGCGCAGCACGTCCCCCACGACCTGGTGGGGGACGTGCATGGGCTGGAGCGCCTGCTCGGCGACCCGCTTGGTGACCACGTCCAACGCCGTCACCAGGGCGCAGAGCGACCAGAACCAGGACGCCTTGGTCGTCACCGCCGGTCCCTACTTCTTCTCGGTGAGCGCCTTGATCTCCGCCGGGAGCGCGAGCTCCTTCTCATCGACGTTGTCCCACTCGAACCCCTGGACGGTGATCACGATCTGCTGCCCCATCTGCTCGATGGTCGTCGTGGTGGCGCGCTTGATCCCGCCCCAGTCCTTGTAGGCGCCGTAGGTCGTCGTCACCTCGACCTCACCCATGGGCGTGACGCTCTTGGCCTGCGACCAGGTGATCATCCCGTCGGTGGCCGAGAAGCAGTCGTACGACACCTTCCCCGACTTCCAGGTGTGCTTGACCTTGTAGCACTCCTGCCCGCCTAACGTCGCCTTCTCCACCGTCTCGCTGGCGGTGATGGCCGGCGTGATGCGCGAGTAGTTGTCGGGGTTGTTGTCCTCGCGAGCGGCGTCGAGCTGCGGGCCGGTGAGGAGCGACGGTCCCTGCATGGGGTTCATCGCCCAGGCCACCGCCCCGTCGAACCCCTGGCGCATCTCCCCCATCCCCGGGAGGTCGATGCGCGACGCCATCCGGCTGGGGAAGATGGTGACCACCTCCATGTTCGCGCTCATCCCCATGGCCGGGAGGTCGAACGCCGCCTTCATCCGCGACGACTTGTGCGTCTTGTACGACGCGGCGTTGGTCTCCTTGGCCCAGCGCGCGATGAGCTCCGACGCGCTCGGCAGCGCCTGCGCGTTGGCGACCGGCGCGGCGGCCGGGACGAGGGCGACGGCGGCAAGCGTGCGGGCCAGGCGCAGCACGCGGTTGGACACGGTGGTCATGCGGACTCTCCAGGGGGTGAGCATCGGGCGTCGGTCGCACCCGGGTGAATAGTAACACGGGCCAGTGAGCGGCGTCCGCCCATATTGTACGCCGGGCCGCCCTACCAGGTTGCAGGGGTCGCACGGCGCGTGGAGGCCGTCGCCCGCGACGTCGCCGTCGCCCCCCCGCCAATCCAGGAAAGGGCGGCGCGGAGCACCTCGTCGCGCCCCGCCAGCAGGGCGGCGCGCGACAGCTGGATCTGGACGTTGGGGACCACCCCACGAGCCTCGAGCCGCCGCCCATCCGGGGCGACGAAGTCGCCCACCACGTGCTGCATGACGTCGCCGTTGGGGAGCGGGGCCAGCATGGCCGGGAGCGCCTGCCCCGCGGTCGGCTCGCCGAATACCCGCGCCCGCCCCAATACCTGCATCGCGGCGGCGAAGATTTCCGACGTGCTGGCCGACATCCCGTCGACCAGGATGGCCAGTTCCCCCGCATACGGCGCGAGCGGTCGCCCGCGGCGGTCGCTGCGGCGCGGGTTGGCCACGTAGCGCAGCGCGGCGCCGCGCGTGGTCATCGTGCCTAACGACACGGCGGAGTCGAGGACATAGCCCCCCACCCCCATCACCATCGCCGCCACCCCCCCCACGTTGCCGCGCAGGTCGAGGATCACCCCCCGGCAGTGCCGGTACTCGGCCATCGCATCGTCGAAGCGGGGAGCGACCGGGGCCATCCACGCGTTGAAGCGCACGACCCCCACGCATCCGGCCGCGTCGTCCAGGCGCCGCGACTCGAAGCGGACGAGCTGCGGCGGGAGGGGGCCGAACCGCACCAGCTCGGCGTCGTCGCGGCGCAACACCAGGCGCACCGGGCGCCGGCGGCCACGACCGTCACGGAACGCGAGGCGGAGGCGCTCCCCCGCCCGTCCGTGCGTGCGCGCCGCCAGCGACAGCGTCAGCTGCAATTCCGCCAACCGCCGCGCCGCGCCGTCGAGCGAGGCGAGCCGCGTGCGCACCAGCGGCGCGACCTCGAGCGCCCCCACCCGCTCGAGCCACCACCCCGCTCGCACCCCGGCCCCGGCCGCCGCCGACCCCGGGACGACCCGCGAGACCACCACCCGCCCCCGCAACAGCCGCAGCTCGATGCCGGCCGTACCTAACGAGTCCTCCTCGGACGGCGCCGCGCGCCCGTGCTCCACGGCACCCGACGGAACCAGGGCGAAGTGCGACTCGCCCAGCCGGTCGAACATCGCCGTGATCGCGGCGCGCAGCTCGCGCTCGTCGCGCGCCCGCGCCGCCCGCGCCCGCACCTCCGCCCCCACCGCCTCCCAGTCGAGCCCGCGAAAGGTCGTGTCGTAGTACGTGTGCTTGACCCGCGCCCAGGCGCTGTCGGCGGTGGCCACCGCGAGCGCCGAATCGATCGCGCGGCGCGCGATGGGGCCGCGCGGCACCGGCGCCACCTGGGCCCCCAGCTCATTCGCCAACAGCGCCAGCAACAGCGCGCCGCCAAGCACCCACCACGAGCGCTCCAGGCGGCCGAGTCGCGACCGAATCCCCCAGTCGGAATCGGGGCCGGCTACGCGGCCATCTGCACGGCGTGTGAGTCCTCCCGGCGCATCCCCTGGAGGGGTGCGCGGCGCCGCCGCCTGGCGCGGCGGGTCGGCGTAGCGAGGGCGATAGGAAAGCGTACGTCGCATCACCTCACTGACGATCCCGCCACCCGCCACGTCATTCCCCCACACTTCACGCCGCTCCCACGCACGCCGCGCCATACCCCTCCTCCCGGTCCGTCCCCCGTCCCCGTCTGCGGTCCCCGTCTGCGGTCCCCGTCTGCGGTCCCCGTCTCCCGCTCCCCGTCCCTCCCCTCACCCGTCCCAGTTCCAGGTCCCGGTCTCCCCTTCCCCTCCTCGCCTTTCCCCCTCCACGGCCCTACGCCACAGGCTCCCGACCTATTTCAACTTCGCCATGAACCGCGCCAGCTCTCCCCCCCAGATCGCCGGCATCGTGTGCGTCCCATGCCCCCGCGTCCGCTCGCTGATCGGGAGGAGGATGAACTCCCCGCGCTTCACGCGAGGCATGAGCCGCTCGACGATCCCCAGTTCGGGTGGGTTCACGAGATCATCGGCCGAGTTGATCGCCAGGACCGGTGCGGTGATGCGCTCGAGGAAGGGCGACGGGTCGTAGTCGCGCGACGCGTCGAACTGGTACAGCATGTCGTTGGCGTCGGTCACCTTCATTCGCGCATCGAGGAACGCGGTGATGGCCGAATCGGCCGCGTCGCGCGTGGGCGCCATCCGCTGCTGCACCAGCGGGGCCGAGGTCATCATGAAGAGCATCCCCAGCGCGGCGCGGAGCCCGCGCGGCGGCGCGCTGTACTCGCCTCCCTTCCACTCCGGATCGCGGCGGATGTCGTCCAGGATCATCCGGCGCATCATCCGGTTGCGTCCGGCGATCTGCGCCGGGGCGCAGGCCAGCGGGACGAGCCCCCTGGCCCCCTCGGGGTACATGTAGCCCCACATCCAGGCGTGCATGCACCCCATCGACGTCCCCATCACCAGGTGCAACGTCCCCACCCCCAGCCCCTCCGTGACCAGGCGCTGCTGCAGCTTCACCATGTCGGTGTAGCCGTAGCGCGGGAAGCGCATCCGCAGCCCGTCGCTGGGCTTGCTGGACTTCCCGTGCCCGATGTTGTCGGGCAGGATGATGTAGTAGCGCGTGGTGTCCAGCAGCTGCCCGGGGCCATACAGCTCGCCGGCGAAACCCTGCCCCAGGAACTGTCCCCCCGTCCCCCCCGTCCCGTGCAGGATGAGGACGCCGTTGTCCACCTTCCCCCGCGCGTCGCGCCGCGGGGTGCCTAACGTGACGTAGTGCAGCCGCACGTCGCGCAACACCTCGCCGCTCTCGAAGCGGTATTCGGGGAGGGTGAAGTCGCCCGGCTTTCCCTGGGCGGCGGCCACGCCCGCGACCGGCAGGAGGAGCGCTGCCGGGACGAACGCGGCGGGGAGGAATCGGCGGAACGGGGATGTCGAGGCCTGCATCGCGGAGGATCGGGACAGGGGGCGCTGACCTCCCGCCGCACGAACCGCGCGCGGGAGCGACACGGCAGAATGTCCCCCTGTACCGCGCCGACGCCACCCCTCCTGCACGCGCCACCCCAACCGAGCCCCTCGCCCCCGGGACGCCGCCGCGTGCCCCCGCCTCCTGACACGCCGCCTTCCGCGCGTGCTACCGCACGTACTTCCGCGCGTGCTACCGCACGTACTTCCGCGCGTGCTACCGCACGTGCTACCGCGCCACCGTCCCCCGGCGCCGCGCCCACTTCTTTCGTGCCTCGGTGACCGCCTGCCTGAACTCGGCGCGGAACCGCGATGGCGAGTGATGGCGCGCCACGTACGCGCGCGCGTTCTCCCCCAGCCGGCGCGCCAACGCCTCGTCGCCCAGGAGGCGCTCGGCGTGGGCGCGCATCTCCCCCGGTGTCCCGGCCACGAAGCCCGACACCCCGTGCTCCACGATCGTCGTCGGGTGCCGGTTGGTGAGCACCGGGAGCCCCGCCGCCATCGCCTCCAGCAGCGCCAGGTCGTGGCCATCCTCGAGACGCGGGTCGGCGGTGTGCACGGCGAAGCGGTGCGAGGCGAGGATGCGCTTGAGGTGATGCCAATCGTCGGCCGGCGCCGCGCCGGCCATGCCCGGGTTGTCCCCAACGATCCGCAGCGGAAGCCCGCCCAGGGCGCCCTCGTGGAAGTCCCACGCCAGCGCTTCCCGGCGCTCGGCGACGCGGCTCGCCACCCGCACGCCGCAGGCCACGTCGCCCACGTGGGGGAGGTAGTCGTCCGGGGCCACGCTGTCCTGCAGCACCAGGTGGGTCACCCCCCACGATCTCGCCTTCGCGCGCGAGACCGCCACCGCGTGCCCCCCCACCGACACCAGCGCGCCGTTGAGCAGGGTCCGCATCTCGCGCGGCTCCGCCGCGGATGGCGCGCGCCCCATTCCACTCGCGAGCATGTCGTGCAGGACCAGGAGCCGGGGGGCGTCGACACTCCGGGTCTCGACGAGATCGCGCATCCCATGCGCCACGATGCAGTCGTAACTGGCGGCGCCGAAGCGCACCTCGTCGAGCGTGACGAGCCGCGCCCCCGCGGGGAATGGGCGCAGGTGCGAATCCCACGCCCGCGACTCGCGCCCGGGGAGCCCGTCCAGAAGATGGAGCTCGGCGCCGAGGGCGCCGAGTTGGTGGATCCAGGCTTCGTGGCCGCTGATGATCAGGAGTCTCACGCCCGTAAGACGCGCGAGCCGCGCGCGCGTCAAGCCGCGCGTCAAGCCGCGCGCACCTCGCCGGTGCTACGCCGACCCGGCCAGCGCGTCTTCCGGCACGCCGTCATCGTGCGATGGATCGCCGGATTGGAGGGCGCTCACCTCGTCCAGCGCCTGCGCGAGGTCGTCCCACAGGTCCTCGACCCCCTCGATCCCCACCGAGAGGCGCAACATGCCGTCGGTGATGCCAAGCGCCTCGCGCTCGTGCACCGGGACGAGGCGGTGCGTGAGCCCGGCCGGGTGCTGGATGAGGGTATCGGTGGAGCCGAGGGAGACCGCCGGGGTGATGAGCCGCAGCCGCTGCATAACGAGTGCTGCCGCGTCGTAGCCGCCGGCCAGGTCGAAGCTGAGCATGGTCCCCGCCCCCGCCATCTGCCGCCCGATGAGCCCCGACGGATCGCCGCCGGGGAGCCCGGGATAGTGCACCGTGGCCACCGCCGGGTGGCGTGCGAGGCGGCGGGCGATCTCCGACGCCCCCACCTGTGCGGCACGGACCCGCACGGCGAGCGTGGGGAGCCCGCGGTGGAGGAAGTACGCCGCCATGGGGTGCAGGAGCGCCCCGGTGACGATGCGCACCTGGCGCAGCGCGCGCGCCATGGCTTCCGAGGTGGCGATGACCCCGGCAACCACGTCGCCGTGCCCGCCGATGAACTTGGTGGCCGAGTGGAGCGATGCCGCCGCACCTAACGAGAGCGGGCGCTGGAGGACCGGCGTGGCGAAGGTGGAGTCGACGACGACCGGGACGTCGCCGGCCTGCCGCACCACGTCGGCGATGTCGACGAGGGCGCAGGTCGGGTTGGCGGGGGTCTCGATGAAGACGAGCGCGGTGTCGGGACGGATCGCCTCGCGCACCGCGCCGGCGTGCGCCCAGGTGACGTCGAGGGCCAGGAGTCCGGAGTCCAGCAGGTGGTCGGTCCCGCCATAGAGCGGGCGGACCGCCACGACGTGGCGACCGCGCGCGGTCACCGCCAGGAGCATCGCGGCGACGGCCGCCATCCCGCTCCCGAAGGCGACCGCGGCCTCCGCCCCTTCCAGCTCGGCGAAGGCGCGCTCGAAGCGGGCGACGGTGGGGTTGTGGAGCCGCGCGTAGACGGCGGTGTGCTCGGGGTACGCGCCGCCCGCGGCGAGCGCATCGAAGTCGTGCGTCCCCTCCGCGAGGTCGTGCATCGGATAGGTCGACGAGAGGTCGATGGGCGGGGCGTGAACGCCGAGCCGGGCGAAGTCGTCGCGTCCGGCGTGGACGCAGCTGGTGTCGATCGATTCTCTTGGCATACGAACTATCTTCCACAGAGGTTGTACTTACAGGATAGGATTCGTATCCTGCGAAATGCCATCGAATTCTTTACGGAATGAACAGCGAAAGACGCCCCCTTGACCGAACGGATCTCGCCCTGCTGGCGGCCCTGGCGAAGAATGCTCGGGCCTCCAACAAGGAGCTCGCCGCCCTCGTGGGGCTTGCCCCCTCATCGTGCCTCGAACGCGTGCGCCGGCTGGTCCGCGACGGCGTCATCCGGGGCTTCTCCGCCGAAATCGACCGATCGGCCCTCGGCTTCGAGCTCGAGGCGATGATGGCCGTCCGCCTCCGCCAGCACACGCGCGACCACTTCGAGGCCTTCCGCCGCTACGCGGCCGAGCTCCCCGAGGTGCTCGCCGTGTACCACATGGCCGGGGAAAACGACTTCCTCCTCCACATCCTCGCCCGCGACGCGCAACACCTGCGCGACCTCGCCATCGACCGCTTCATCAGTCGCGAGGAGGTGGGGCACATCGAGACCTCGCTGGTATTCGAGCACCTCCGCGGGCGCGGCGCCTCGTTCGAGTCGGCCGACAGGCGCAACGACGCCTGACGAGCGCCTGACGAGCGCCTGACGAGCCCTGGGCAGCACCTCCGCGCCGTCACGACCGGGCTCGCTTGCCCCACCCACCCCCTCCCGTTAGGCTGCCCATACCCCCCCATACCCCCCCATCCCCCTCCATACCGCCCATACCCCCCATACCGCCCATCCCCCCCGTGC
>MEDZ01000069.1 GCA_001724275.1 Gemmatimonadetes bacterium SCN 70-22 | reverse complement strand
GGGGGGGGGGGGGGCGCGATGCGCGGAGGGCTCGGCGAATCCCGGGTGGGTGATCCCGCGTAGTGTGTCGGCGCGGGCGAGGGCGTCTCCCGACGTCGTCTCGCCCGCGCCGTCTACATTCAGGATCCGTCTCGCATGGGTGTGTTGCTCCTGGCGGCAGCGATGGTGCTGTCGATATTCCTGGTCGTCCTGGGACTCCCCGGGCTCTGGCTGATGCTCGGGGCGGCGCTGGCGTACGACTGGCTGGTGCCGGCGTCCGGGATCGGGCTCGTCACGCTCGTCGTGGCCGCGGCCCTCGCGCTCCTGGGCGAGGCGCTGGAGTGGGTGCTCGCCACGCGCTACACGGCCAGGTACGGCGGCTCGAGCCGGGCGGGGTGGGGGGCGATCGCCGGGGGGATCGCCGGGGCGATGGTTGGGCTCCCCGTCCCGCTGGTCGGAAGCGTGATCGGCGCCTTCGCCGGCGCCTTCGTCGGCGCGCTGGCGCTGGAGCTCACCATCGCCGGGGCCACGCGGCAGAGTGCCACGCGCGTGGCGTGGGGGGCGCTGCTGGGGCGTGTGGCGGCCGCGGTCGCCAAGACGGGGGTCGGGTGCGCAATGGCGGCGCTGATCCTCGCCGCCGCACTCCGGAGTTAGGCGCCGGGCGCGCCGCCGGGCCCCGGGGCCGCCCAGCCGGCGCTCATTTCCCGCACAGGTGCTGCAGCGCGACGTCGGCGAAGTTCCCGGCGATTGCCGGGCCGAAGCCGGGTTGCTTGTTCACCGTGCGCTGGAAGACCCGGTTCGCCTTCTCGTCGATGTAGGTGGTGTTCTCCTTCGTGGCGAAGGTCATCCTGGCGCAATCGAACATCGCCAGCGCGCGCGAGGCGGTGAGGTTGCCCTTGGGCGACTTGACCGGGGTGGTGTAGACGACCCGGATGGTGGCGTTGACGATTCCGTCGTTCCCCTTCCGCACGCTCCGCGCGTCGACGTACACGGGGTTTCCGCTTCGCGTCTTTCCGATCTCCTGCCAGCGCGGCTGGGCCTGGGCCGGGCGTGCGGGGAGGAGGAGCGCGAAGGCCAGGGCGACAGACGTCAGGCGGGGCATGCGAGTCATGCGAGTCATGCGAGTCATGCGAGTCATGCGAGTCATGCGAGTCATGCGAGTCATGCGAGTCATGCGGGGCATGCGGGGCATGCGGGGCTTGCGGGGCATGCGGGGTGGATGCCGGGGGCGTGAATCGAGGGGCGAGGCGAGGGGAAGGCGCGTCAGCGCGGCGTGAGGCGAATCGCGGGACGCAAGTGGCGGGGGCGCGATGGCGACGATTCGGGCTTCAGCTCGGGCTTCAGCTCGGGCTTCAGCTCGGGCTTCGGCTCGGGCGTCGGCTCGGGCTTCGGCTCGGGCTTCGGCGCGGGCGGCGGTGCCCTTGGGGCGAGTCGCTGGGTGACGCGCTCGGCGACGAGCGACTCGAACGCGCCCGTGCTGCCGCAGGCCACGGGAGCGGTCGAGCTTCCCGCCACGTCGCGCGCCCCGCCGACCATCGCCAGCCGCAATTCGGTGGTCGCCGCATCGCGGGCGTCGACGAAAGCGAAGGCGGTGATGAAGACGCGCCAGTTGTCGGCGTTGGCGCCCGTGATGCCGCTACCGCAGTTGAGGTAGCGCGAGATCGGGGCGTTGGCGAAGCGGCGCATCCTCGCGATGCTCGTGACGCCGACCATGCCGCGCACCGAGTCGCGCGTATCGACGGGGAGCTCGAGCTCGGCCAGGACCTGCGCGACCGCGTGGAAGACCTGCGCGCGCGGCGCCTGGATCGTGTGGACGCTGGCGAGCGAGTCGATGGCCAGCGGCGCGGGGTGCCCGACGATCCCGACGCGCACGCGGACGTGCTGCGCGCGCGCCGGGAGCGTGGCGACGACCAGCGCCAGCGTCGTGAGCAGGAGTCGCATGGGGAGGGCCCTGGCCAGGAGTGCTTCGTGCACTACGCAACCACGAGGCCCTTGCGTTGGCAAGGAGGGCGACCCGGGCGGACGATCACCGCGGCGGGGGGCGATGCCGATGCCGCGCGGGTGCGGCATCGGCGACTCCTGCGCACTGCTACTTGAAGCGCATGCCGTTGGGGGCGACGTACCCCTTGCCCGGGACGGCGGGTGGCTTCGGCGCCGGGGGGGCTCCCCGGGGGCGATCGCGGGCGCCGCGCCCGGACGCGCCGCTGCGCTGGCCGTCCGCTTCCTGCGCATCCCGCCGGGGGCGCTCGCCACTCGCTCCTCCGCGTCCGTCGGTCCGCATCGTGAGCGCGATGCGCCCGCGCGCGAGGTCGACCGACTGGACCGTCACCTTCACCTTCTGCCCGACCTTCACCACGTCGTTGGGATCCCTGACGTAGCGATCGGCCAGCTGGCTCACGTGCACCAGGCCGTCCTGGTGCACGCCGATGTCGACGAAGCAGCCGAAGGCGACGATGTTCGTCACGACGCCTTCGAGCATCAGGCCGGCGGTGAGGTCTTCCGGCTTCTGGATGTCGTCGCGGAAGGCGGGAGGCTCGAACGCCTGGCGCGGATCGCGACCGGGCTTGCGCAGCTCGTCGACGATGTCGCGCAGCGTGGGGAGTCCGACATCGTCCGAGACGTACCGTGTGAGGTCGAGGGTGGCGAGGAGCGCCTCGTTCCCGACGAGCGAGGCGACGTCGGTCGCGAGATCGGCGGCCATGCGCTCGACGAGGGCGTAACGCTCGGGATGGACCGCGCTGGCGTCGAGGGGGTGCGACCCGCCGCGCACGCGCAGGAAGCCGGCGGCCTGCTCGAAGGCCTTGGCGCCCAGCCGCGGCACGTCGCGCAGCTCGGCGCGCGAGCGGAGCCCGCCGCGCTGGTCGCGCAGCGCGACGATCGACTGGGCGAGCGACGGGCCGATCCCCGAGACGTAGGCCAGGAGGGCGGCCGAGGCGGTGTTGACCTCGACGCCGACGCGGTTGACGCAGCTGGCGACGACCTCGTCGAGGCGCGACTTGAGGCGCGGCTGGTTGACGTCGTGCTGGTACTGCCCGACGCCGATGGACTTCGGGTCGATCTTGACCAGCTCGGCGAGCGGATCTTGCAGCCGACGGGCAATCGAGACGGCGCCGCGGAGCGAGACGTCGAGGTCGGGGAACTCGGTGCGAGCGAGATCGGAGGCGGAGTAGACCGAGGCTCCGGCCTCGTTGACGACCACCACCTGCGGGCGTGGCGGGTCGAGCTCGCGCAGCGCCGCCTTCACGAGGGTCTCGGTCTCGCGGCTCGCCGTCCCGTTGCCGATGGCGATGAGCTCCGGGGCGAAGCGCGCGACCATGGCGCGGATGGCGCCGGCGAAGCGGTCTTCCTGGTGGAGATAGAGCGTGTCGGTGTGGACGAGGGCGCTGGTCGACGTGACGACCGCGACCTTGACGCCGGTGCGGAAGCCGGGGTCGAGCCCGATCACGCGGCGCTCGCCCGCCGGCGGGGCAAGGAGGAGCTGCTCCAGGTTGCGGCCGAAGATCGTGATCGCCTCGTCATCGGCGCGCGACTTGAGCTCCATGCGGAGCTCGACCTCGATGGCCATGGCGAGCAGGCGCTTGTAGGCGTCGCCGGCGACGAGGGTGAGCTGCTGCGTGGCGCGTCGTCCGTCGAGGATCTCGCGGGTGAGACGGGTGGTGATGGCGTCGACGGGGGCCTCGATGCGCCAGATCAGCTCCTCCTCGGCCTCGCCGCGCCGAATGGCGAGCATGCGGTGGGACGGGATGCTGCCTAACGGTTCGCTGTAGTCGAAGTAGTCCTTGAACTTCGAGGCGTCGCTGGCCTTGCCGGGCTGGACCGTGCTCCTCACCACTCCCTGGGCGCGGGTCATCTCGCGGACCCAGCCGCGGACGGTCGCGTCCTCCGCCACCTGCTCGGCGAGGATGTCGCGCGCTCCCTGGAGCGCGGCGTCGGCGCTGGGGACCTCGAGCGCCTCGTTGACGAAGGTCGCGGCGAGGTCGGCGGCACCGGCGTCGTCGAGCGCGCCGCTCCAGAGCTGCTCGGCGAGCGGCGCGAGTCCGCGCTCGCGGGCGATCATCGCGCGGGTACGACGCTTGGGCTTGTAGGGGAGGTACAGGTCTTCCAGCGCCTGCTTGGTGTCGGCGGCGGCGATCTGCGCCCGCAGCGTGTCGTCGAGCTTGCCCTGCTCCTCGATGCTCTTGAGGATGGCCGCCCGGCGATCCTCGAGTTCGACCAGGTAGTCGGCGCGATCGCGCACGTCGCGCAGCTGGACCTCGTCGAGCCCGCCGGTGACCTCCTTTCGGTACCGGGCGATGAAGGGGAGGGTGTTCCCCTCCTCGAAGAGGAGGAGCGTCTGACGCACCTGGGGCGGGGCGAGCGAGAGCTCGCTCGCGACGCGGGCGACGATGGCGGGGGTCGACGAGGCGGCTGTATCGGTCATGACGCGACGGAGGGCGTGTCTGGATGGAGCGGCGGCGTGGGCCGGGCCCGAATGGAGAGCGGGCAAGGTGAAAGGGACGGTGCGCCGGGGCAACCGCTTGACATTGCCGCGTGCGGTGAATGACGGGGGATCGACCGGATCGCTTGCATGTCGCCCGGCGGGGGCGGGGGGGGCGGGGGGGGCGCCGGGCGCGGGGCATGCGATGGTGCGGGGAGAGGGTTGACATCGCCGGATTGACCATACAGTTTAACCATATGGTTAAACCAGATGGTTCATCGGGAACCGGACGGGCCGGGACGCACCGGGGGAAGCGAGGCGCGGGCGGCAGGCCGCGTGCAACGGCGCGCGCAGCCGCTCTGGCTCCCACCCCCGACGACGAGCGCGCCACCCGTGACAAGATCCTCGCGGCGGCCCATCGCGTGTTCGTGCAGCAGGGAACGGCGAAGGCCCGCACGCAGGAGATCGCCGACGAGGCCGGCGTGAACAAGGCGCTGGTCCACTACTACTTCGGCACCAAGGACGCGCTGGCGCAGGAGGTCTTTGCCACGGCGATGCAGGCGTTCATGCCGCGCGTCTTCGGCATCCTCGCGTCGGACACGCTCTCGATCGAGGACAAGGTGCGCACCGTCGTTCGCGAGCAGCTCGACTTCCATCTCGCGCGCCCCTACCTGGCCCCCTACGTCATGAGTGAGGCCCACACCGAGCCCGAGCGGGTGCGGTCGATCATGCAGCGCGGGGGAGCGGCGCGACTGGACGTGCTCCGCCGGCAGCTGCACAAGGCGGCCGCCGCCGGGACGATGCGCCGCATCGCTCCCGAGCAGTTCGTCGTGAGCCTCATCGGGCTCCTGGTCTTCCCGTTCATGGCGCGCCCCATGCTGGAGGTCATCGTGGGCGTCGACGCCGCGCGCTTCTCCGCCTTCATCGAGGCGCGGAAGCGCGAACTCCCCGACTTCTTCCTCGCCGGGTTACGCCCGTGACCGCACGCCACTTCTTCCTCGCCGGGTTACGCCCGTGACCGCACGCCACTTCTTCCTCGCCGCCGTCGTCGCGTTCGGCGCCGGGCGCGTCGTACCAGCGCAGGACACGCTGCGCCTGGGCACGCTGCACGACGCCGCGATCCGCCACGACCCCCGGGCCGCGCAGCCGGAGTTCCTCCGCTCGGCCTCGGGGCTGCGGCTCACCACGCTCGACATGGAACGGCGGCCGCAGCTGTCGTTCAACGCCGCCGCCTCGCACCAGAGCGACGTCACGGCGATCGGGCTCACCCTCCCCAACCAGTCGGTCCCGGTGCCGCCGAAGGACCGGTGGCAGGCGACGCTGGACGTGCAGCAGCTGGTCGTCGATGGAGGGTCGATTTCCGCGCGCCAAGCCGTGGAGCGGGCGCGGCTCGCCGAGTCGTCGGCCGCGGTGGACGCGGCGCTCTACCGCGTGCGGGCGGAGGTGAACGCGGCGTTCTTCGGCGCGCTCCTCCTGGAGGGGCGCCTCCGCGACTTCGATGCCCTCATGGCCGATCTCGATGCCCGTTTGCAGCTGGCGCGCAGCCGGGTGGTGAACGGCGCGGCGCTCCCGCGCGACACGCTCGCCATCGTCGCCGAGCGCCTGCGGGCCGAACTGGCGCGCGACGAGGCGGCGGCGGCGCGCCGATCGGCGCTGGCCGTCCTGGAGCGCCTGACGGGGGCGTCCATCACCGAGTCGAGCATCCTGGCGCTCCCCGACCTCGGGACCGATGTGGCGCGTACCATCGCCGAGGGGCGCCCCGAAGCGCTCCGCGTACGCCCCGAGTTCACCCAGTTCGACCGGACACGCGATCGGCTCGATCGCGAGGCGGCGCTGACCCGGGTGGAGAACCGTCCGCGGGTGGTCGCCTTCGGGCAGGCCGGGGCGGGGCGCCCGGGGCTGAACCAGCTGCGCACCAGTGCCGACGAGTTCTGGCAGGCGGGGCTCCGGTTCGAATGGCGTCCGTGGACCTGGCGCAACGCCGATCGGGCCACCGAGGTGCTCCGGGTGCAGCAGCGCATCGTGACGACCGAGGAGCGGGCGCTGGCCGAGCAGCTGGCGCGAGCCGTCGAGAGCGACCTGGCCGACATGCGGCGCCTGCGCGACGCGCTGGCGAGCGACGCGCGGTTGGTGGCGCTGCGGACCGACATCGCGCGGCAGGTCGACGCGCAGTTCACCGAGGGGACGATCACGGCCGCCGAGTACGTCGAGGTGCGCACCGACGTGCTGGAGGCCAACCTGCAAATGCATCGCCATCGTACCGAGCTGGCGCAGGCCGAGGCCCGGTACCTCACCACGCTGGGGCTCGCTCCCCGTTCCTTCCAGTCGACGACGCCATGAAGACCACGCGACTCGTACTCACCCTCGGCGCCATCGCGCTGGTCACTGCCTGCCGGCGGGAGTCGGCCGATGCCTACGGCAACTTCGAGGCGACCGAGGTGACGGTCGCCGCCGAGGCGAGCGGGCGCGTCCTGCGCCTGGACGCCGACGAGGGGACGCGGGTGGAGGCTCACGCGGTAGTGGGAGTCATCGACACGACGGCGCTGGTGCTGCAGCGTGCCGAGCTGGTGGCCCGGCGCGAGGCGGCGCGGGCGCGAACGCGCGAGGTGGACGCGAACGCGGCCGCGCTGGAGACGCAACGCGACATCGCGGAGCGCGAGCTGGAACGGACGCGCCGCCTGCTGGCGGCGCAGGCGGCGACGGCGCAGCAGGGCGATCGCGCGGAACGCGACGTCCGGGTGCTGCGCGACCAGCTGCAAGGAGCCCGGGCGACGCGGAGCACGATCGGGCGGGAAGTGGCGGCCATCGACGCCCAGCTGGCGACGCTGGAGGATCGGATCCGGCGCAGCCGGATCGTCGCGCCGGGCGCGGGGACGGTGCTGGCGCAGTACGCGGAAGCCGGGGAATTCGTGCAGGTGGGGACGCCGCTGTTCAAGATGGCGTCGCTCGATACGCTGATCCTCCGCGCGTACCTGAGCGGGGCGCAGCTGGCGCAGGTGGCGCTGGGGCAGGAGCTGGTCGTCCGGGTCGACGCCGGCGGCGATACGCTGCGGACGGTGCCGGGGCGCGTGACGTGGATCGCGCCGGCGGCCGAGTTCACGCCGACGCCGATCCAGACGCGCGAGGAGCGGACGGTGCAGGTGTACGCCGTCAAGCTGGCGGTGCCTAACGTCGACGGGCGCCTGCGGATCGGCATGCCGGCCGAAGTCACGCTGGCGGGCGCCGGCGCCGCGGGCAAGTGAGGCGAGCCGTGAATCGCCAGCCGGGTGGAGGTGCGGGGGACGGGCGCCCGGGG
>MEDZ01000068.1 GCA_001724275.1 Gemmatimonadetes bacterium SCN 70-22 | reverse complement strand
CTCCGGCTGCCTACGCGATAGCGCAGGCAGCCGAGGGCGCGGCGAGCGGCTGCGACATCGCGGGGGGCCGGCTCGCGGCCACCCGCTAGGCCAGCGCAGGCGCCGCCGGCGCGCCATCCAGGGTCGCCCGAATCGCGCGCAGCAACGCCGCGATCCCGATCGGCTTCTCGAGGAATCCGTCGACGAGCGAAGCGATGTCCTCCTCCACGTCCTGCGCCGCGCCGACGTGGCGCGCGTTGCCCGACATGAGGAGGATGCGCGGCCGTCGTGTCCGGGTGAGCAGCGCTCGCACAAGGACGTCGCCAGGCAACCCCGGCATCATCACGTCGGAGAGGACGAGGTCGATCGCATGCTGCTGCGTCGCGAGCACGCGGAGCGCCTCGCCGACGCTCCCCGCGACGTGCACCGTGTAGCCGTACTTCTGCAGCATGCGCTCGAGCGGCCGCCGCATCGATTCCTCGTCGTCGACCAGGAGGATCGTCTCGGTGCCGCGAGGGCGGTCCTCCGCCGAGGGCCCGGCCGTCGCGGTCGGCGGCGCCGCATGCGCCGGCAGGTACACCGTGAAATCCGTTCCCACGTGCAACCGGGACCTCACCCGGATCGCGCCGCGCGCGTCCGTCACGACACCGTACACCGTCGACAGCCCGAGCCCCGTCCCCTGGCCGATCGGCTTCGTCGTGAAGAACGGCTCGAAGATCCGGTGCATCATCTCGATGGTCATGCCGTGGCCCACGTCTGCGACCGTGAGCGCCACGTAGCGTCCCGGCGCGAGCGGCCCTCCGAACATGACGCCGTTCGCCGAGGCGACGAGCCGGTCCCACGGCGTCAGCTCGATCGTGTCGGTGCAGATGGTGAGGACGCCGCCGCTCGGCATCGCGTCGCGCGCGTTCACCGCCAGATTCATCACGATCTGCTCGACCTGGCTGCGATCCGCCAGCACCCAGGGGTGTTCCGCCCGCAGCGACTGCCGGATTTCCATGTTGACGCCCAGCGTGCGCCGCAGCAGCTGATGCAGGTCGCCCAGGACGCGATTCATGCTCAGCACCACCGGTTGTGGCACCTGCTGGCGACTGAACAACAGGAGCTGGCGCGTGAGGTGGCCGGCGCGGTTCGCGGAAGTCAGCAGGTCGGTCAGCTCCTGGACCGCCACGTCCTCGCCGGTGAAGCCGGCGTCGGACAGGTCGCTGAGCGCCAGCTCGGTGTGGGCGACCATCGCGCCGAGCACGTTGTTGAAGTCGTGCGCGATGCCTCCAGCGAGGCGGCCGACCGCCTCCAGCCGTTGTGCCTGGCGGAGCTGACCCTCCTTCACCTGGAGCGCGTGCTGCGCCTCCTTCTGCACGCTGATGTCGACGAGGACGCCCGCGCTCCCCACGACCACCCCGCGCGCATCCGTCAGCGGTTCCCCATGCATCTCGAGCCAGCGCCCCCCGCCATCCGCGTGGCGGATGCGGAACTCGGCGTGGTACGCACTCCCGCTCCGCAGGGCCTCTCGCACGACGCGGTGCACCGTCGCGGCATCCTCGTCCACGATCAGGTCCGCGAAGCGCATCGCCGGCGGCACATCGGGCTTCCGCCGGATGAAAAGCGCGCGCGGGTAGCCAACGACATGCTCGAAGTTCTCTCCCACCCACTCCACCGCCAGCCGGGGATCGGCCGAGGTCCGGTAGGCGACCCCGTGCACGCGCGTGAGGAGGGCGCGATACGCGCGCCGCTCTTCCGCGATCGCCAGCTCCTCCTGGCGACGCTCGATTGCGATTCGGAGCGTTCGCGCCAGCAGCGTCGCGTCGATCCGATCGCGCAACACACAGTCGGCTGCCCCGGCCCGGCATGCGCGAAGCGCCAGCACCTCGTGCTCCGCCGCGGCGATCACGACGACCGGGACGGGGGCGAGCAGCTGAAGCAGGTGAAGCGCCGCCAGGAGCGGCATCTCCTGCAGCTCAGCGGAGAGCAGCACGACCTTCACCCCTCCCAGCCCCGATTCGCCGGGACGCGGCGGCGCGAGCCGACTCTCCGGATCGAGCAGCCGCGCGACGTCTTGGATCGACCCGGACGCGACGACATGGAAGCCGTCCCCCGGCGCGACGTCGCTCGCGCCCAGCATCGCGACAACCGCCTCGACGTTCGCGGGACGGTCGTCGATCACCAGCACGCCATCGGGAACGCTTGCCTGCGCTGGGGCGCCGAGGTGGCTGGCTCTCCCGCGGTCGGTCTCGGCGTCGTCGATCTCCCCCGCCGGCTCCCAGCTGCTCGCCACCGCCTCGGGGGTCGCCGGTGGTGGATAGCCGTGTGGATCGCGCGGATCCACAGCCGTTTGCGTTCCCCCTCCCCACCCCGCGCCCGGCTCGGCGCCCACTACCGGTTGATGCGCTGCCATACCGTTGGTCGTGTGATCGTCTCTCCGCCGGACACGGCACCGACGGGTGCCATCGCGGCGGCTGGCGGTCAAAGACGATCCGGGGCCAACGGAGGGTACCAGATTTTTCAGTGGCGACCCGCACAACGTTCGGATGATGGATCGAGCGACCGATACTGGCAGCAAAGGGCCGCATCGGGCTCCCCTCCAACCAGCCAGGCACATTGTCGCCGTCCGCCTCGTCCCCCGCGCCGCCGCAAGACGCCCACCCCACCGCGCTCTCGCACACCGACGACGCCGTCACGCTCCTGATCGCGCGCCAACCGGTATTCGACCTCGGGGACAGGCTCGTGGCGTACGAACTACGCTATCGCGCTGACGGCGCGTGGGAGCACACGCTCGGCGCGAACCCCGACCAGCTGTCGCCGGAGGTGTTCGCGACGACCCTCCTGGGCATCGGGGTGCAGGAACTCACGGGCGGATCGCTTGCGTTCCTCGACTTCCCGGAGCAGCAGCTCCGTGAGGGAACCTGGCGCCTCTTCGCCCCGGAGGAACTCGCGATCGGGCTGCCGAACTCGGTACGCCCGACGCCCGAGGTGGTCCATGCCTGCCGGGAGATCGTCGCCGCGGGATACACGCTCGCCCTTGGCGACTTCCGCTTCCAGCCGGAGTACGAGCCGCTGCTCGCCCTGCAGCCGATCGTGAAGGTCGATGCGCTCGCGCACCCCCCCGGCGACCTCGCCGGGATCGTCGCGCAGCTCCGGGCGTACGGAGTACGACTGCTTGCCGAGCGCGTCGAAACCGAGGAGATGCACCGCCTCTGCCGCACACTCGGCTTCGTGCTCTTCCAGGGGTATTTCTACGCCAGTCCCGAGACGGTGGCACGCCGCGAGCCGCCGCTCGCGCAACTCACGATCATGCGGCTGCTCAACATGCTCCGGTATCCGGAGATCTCGGACGCCGAGCTCGACGAGGCGTTCTCCAACGATCCGGCGCTCTGCTACAAGCTGCTGCGGCTCGCCAACAACGCCGGCACCGGACAGCGCGGCATCGAGTCGATCGGGCACGCGATCCGCCTCGTCGGGCGCGACATGCTGCACCGCTGGCTCGCGCTGCTCCTGGTCTCATCGCTGATCGGCGAGAGCGGCACGCGCGGCGAGCTGGCCCTTCAGGCCATGACCCGCGCACGCTTCTGCGAGTTGCTCTACGGCCGCGGTCGTGGAGGGCACGACGCCGGATCGGCGTTCACCGTCGGCCTCCTCTCGCTCCTCGACGCGATGATGCGGATGTCGATGACCGACGTCCTCTCGCACGTGGACCTCGCGAGCGACGTGCGTGGCGCCCTCCTGCTGCGCAGCGGGCCGCTCGCGGAGCCCCTCGCCCTCGCCGAAGCGAACGAACGAATGCACGTCGATACGATGCGGCACCTCGCCCAGCGCCACACGCTGTCGCTCCGTGAGGTCGGACAGTTGCAGCTCGCGGCCATGCGGTGGGCGCGCGAGCGCCTGCTCCCCGGGCTCTGAGTCCGCGCGCGACCTACGGCGCCGTCTGCCGGGCCCGCAACGCGGCCAGGCTCGGGAGTCGCAGGCACAACGCGCCGCCGTCGAGGTCCTCGATCGTCCCGCCGATCGACTCCCCCGCCGCCGCGGCGCCTCCGGCGCCTCCGGGTCGCTGGCGATGCGGATCTCGACTACCTCCGGAGTCCCGCCCAGCGACACGCGCAGGATGCTCCAACCACTGCGCTGCGTCGACACGTCCAGCATGGCGACCAGCACATGGATCAGCACCCAGCGGCCGACGCGCACCGGTGACGCCGTGCCCTCCACCGTCACGCGCAGCGCGCCTCCCCGCCGGTCGCGGTGGAACGACGCGAGCGCGATCGCCGCCTCGACGGCTCCGTCCACGAGCATCGGCTCGGCTGTCACGCGATCCGCCGGAATGAGCCGGAGTTGCTCGTTGATCGACCCGAGCTGCGCAATCTCGCCGCGGATCTGCGACTCGAAGAGCTCTCGCTCGTCGGCCGTCAACTCCGGATCGAGAACCACCTCGAGCAGTGCCGCCAGCGAGCCGACACGGTTGCCCAAGGCGTGCGAGAGGCCGCGCACCAGCGGCATGGCGATGGACGTGGTCCACCCTGCGGTCGTTACCGCGTCGGTCAGGAGCCAGCGCTCGATGGCCTCCCGGTTCGTCATGCCGTCCGATGTAGGAAATCCGCCCATTCGCGAGACCGCGGCGCTGCTGGATGTGCGAGCGGCGACGGACTTGTCCGCGTCCCCGGCCCCGCATGCGCCAAGACGACGTGCCTCCGCGCATCGCCCGGACGAGCGCTCGATGCGGCGCGTCACGCCTCCCGCGTCAGGAGGCCGAACCGACGTTGGCCGGCGGCGCCAGCGGCACCACCCCCCCCCCGGGGAGCGAGAGCTTCGCCGAATCGGCTTCCGGCGACGGCGTGTGGAACGGCACGAAGATCGTGATGCGCCGGTTGCGCGGATCGAAGGGTGCGTCGGGCAGCTTGAGCTGCCGGTCGGCGAGGCCGTGTACCTCCACGATACGGCGCGGCGCGAGTCCCCCCTGCTCCAGGACACGACGGGCCGCATTCGCGCGCTCGCCGCTCAGCTCCCAGTTCGAGTAGCCGCCGACGTGCGCGTCCCGATACGCGGCCGCGTCGGTGTGCCCCTCGAGCACCACGTCGTTCGACAGCGGCCCGATCTCCGCCGCGATCACCCCGAGCACCTTCCGCATGAGTGGGCGCATCTCCGCGGAACCGAGCGCGAAGAACAACTCCCCGTCCACGCTCTCCCCCAGCTCGATGCGCAGCCCCCGCTGGGTCAGGACGATCTGGACCAGGGCGCTGATCTCCTTCAGCCCGCCTCCCTCCAGCTTGAGGAGAATCTCGCGCCGAACCCCCTGCAGCGCGCGGACTTCCTGCTGGCGGGCGATCGTCCGCACGGCCTGCGGCGGCATGCGCACCGGCGTGTTCCCCAGCGCGATCGGGCTCTGGCCGGAGCCGGCGCCCTTCTTGTAGCCCACCGGGTTCGCGAAGTACCCCTCGATGCTGCGCTTCGCATGGTCGTCCATGCCAAGCACCCACATCACGAGGAAGAATGCCATCATGCTGAGCGTGAAGTCGGCGAACGCGACTTTCCAGCTCCCGCCATGATGCGCCGCGTGCCGTGCGCCCCGCTTGCGCACGACGATGACCTTCCGGTCCTTCCTGCTCATCGCGCCACGCCCATCATGCCGCTTGCCGCTTGCGCATCGCGTCCACCTGGGCGAAGCTCGGGCGCTCCTCCGGCTGCACGCTCCGGCGGGCGAACTCCACGCACGTGGACGCCCCGTCGCCGCGCGCGAACGCGAGCAGCGACACGCGGATCGAGTTCAGGTAGTCATGCTCCGACGCGATGCGCACCTCGACCGCGCTCGCGATCGGCGCGAAGACGCCGTAGCTCAGCAGGATCCCCAGGAAGGTGCCGACCAGCGCTGCCGCGACCTTCTCCCCCACCTCGGTGGCCGCGCCGCCGATCGACCCCATGGTGATCACGATGCCGAGCACGGCGGCGACGATCCCGAACCCGGGCATCGAGTCCGCCACCTTCGTGATTGCCGCCGGTACGGCCATCTCCTCCTGGTGCATCCGCTCGAGATCCATGTCGAGGATTTCGGAGAGATGGTGATCCTCGACCGCGCCCACGAGCAGCACCTTCATCGTGTCGGCGAAGAAGGCCCGCGCGTGGTGGTGCCGGTAAAAGAACGGATACTTCTTGAAGATGTCGCTCGATTCGGGGTTCTCCACGTGCGACTCCACGCCGAGCAGGCCGTCCTTCCGCGCCTTCGTGTAGAACTCGGTGAGCATCTGCAGCAGCTCCGCGTACACCTTCGCCGTGTACGGATTGGGCTTGAGGAGGGCGACCGACCTCGCGAAGCCGCGCTTGATCACGACCATCGGGTTCGCCATCACGAACGCGCCCAACCCGGCCCCGCCGATGATGAGGAACTCCGACCACTGCAGCAGCACCATGATCTTGCCATGGTGCATGGTGTAGCCGCCGAGGATGCTCCCGAACAGGATGACCAGACCAACGACGATGAGCACACGACACTCCCGGTGATGGGGTCCCGTGTTCAGTATCGGCCGCTGGAGCGCCGATCAGCGCCTCTTCTACGGCTCGTTGGCGAAATTCGGCGCGGATCGACGGAGCACCACCTCCTTCAGGGCCGCGAACACCGCCGGATCGAGCAGTCGCCCGGCCAGGGTCTCCATGAGCGAGATCGCATCGGGCATGCTCAGCGCCGGGCGATACGGCCGCTCCGAGGTCAGCGCGTCGAACGCATCGGCCGCCGCGACGATCCGTCCGCCGATCGAGATCGCCTCCCCCACCAGACGCGCGGGGTACCCCGTCCCGTCCCACCGTTCGGATTGATCGCCGATGAACGTCAGCGCGCCCCCCATCGGGCGGAGCGGGGCCAGGATCGCGACGCCGATCGCGACGTGCGTCTGGATGTGCGCGAACTCCTCCGCCGCCAGGGGAGCGACCTTGTTCAGCACCTCCTCACGCACTCCGAGCTTCCCGATGTCGTGCAGGCGACCCGCCAGCCGCACCTGCTCCACCACCTCGGGCTCGAGCCCGAGCCGCTCGGCGACCTCCGCCGCAAGCGCCCCCACGCGTTGGGAGTGTCCGCGGAGATAGGCGTGCTTCGCCTCCATGGCCGCGATCAGGGTCTCCGCTACCCGTATCGGGGTCTCTCGGAGCGTCGCCTCGTCCGACGCCCATGCCGAGGTCGAGCCCACGTCCTCCCACGACATCGCCGCCCGCTGCCACGCGGGAGTCGGGTGGCGTCCGAGCGCCTCGTCCACCGCTCGCACGACGTCGGCCGTTCGCATCGGCTGGAGGAGGTGATGCACGGGGCTCGACGCCGTCGGGCCGCCCCCCTGCCGTGACCGAACGCGGCGGGACGACAGCAGGATTCGAAGGTCGGGATCCAGGGCGAGCGCGCGCGCCACAAAGTCCGCTTCGCGCTCGGCAGGAGCCTGGGCGTCGCACACGAGGATGGAAAAGCGCGAGCGCGAGCCGGGGCCATTCGCCATCTCGAGCGCGCGCAGCGCCTCACGGCCATCCTGCACCACGGTGACCTCGTAGCCCTTGCGGCTGAACCGGCAGGCGGTGGCCGTTCCGTCGCCCGTCCCCTCGTCCAGGACGAGCATGTGTACGCGTGACGGGGTAGTCGGCCATGCACCCGGGTTCGCGTCGCCGAAGTGCGGCGCATCGGGCGGCAGCCGCTCGAAGGTGTCGGCGCCGGCGGTGTGGAAGCTGGCGGAGTGCCCGATCGCCCGGTCTTCTCCCTGCCCGTGATCGCTCACGCCCCCTCCTCACCCGCCGGAATCCGGACCGGAGCGGGCATCACCCCGAACCACTCCACCTTGGCGGGCGACGCCACCGACTCCCGGTTCCGTTCCGTGATCGCCTGCAGCACCTCGCTGCGCAGGATCGCGACCCCCGGCGGCGCCTCGATCCCGAGGCGAACCCTGTTCCCACCCTCGATCCCGCTGATGACGATCCGGATGCCGCCGTCGATCTCGATCGACTCCCCCGGCTTCCGCGTGAGACTCAACATTCGATGTCCATCCGTGGACGTAAGCGCCCGGAATCCGCCGAGCGACTGGCCTGCCGACCGATGTACTCCCACAGGTGAGCGAGATCGCGCGCGCCCCGCAGCGCCGCATCGCCCCCCGTCCGCACTCGGGTGGGAAAGGCAACTGCAGGGCCTACCTCACGCCACGGCCTTGCACGCACGCAAGCTTCGGCCGTGCCTCCACTTCGGGCCCCGATCCCGCGCCGCCGCCGCACCGTCTGCGGGAGGCAGGAGTTGCCCGCCGGCACACACGGCCCGGCGGAAACAGCCGCCATGCGCGCGTGCCCATCGTCCATCCAGTACCTGCTTGCGCCCGCTGCCCCGCAGCACGCCGGCGCATCGGATCGGTCGCGGAACTCGACGATCGCTTCGAACGAGCCGTCACGTGCAACGCTGCCGGGCCGAGGTGCGTCTCGGGGAGACGCGAGCTCTCCCCAGTGCCATACGTCCTGCCGCGCGAGTTCGATGAACGCCGCAACGCCGGAGGCCGCGCGGCACGGCGTCTCGCTCCCTTCCGGCGGCCGGCCGCCGCAGCAGCGCCAAGGAATCGTCCGGTGTTCTTCGGAGTCTCGGCTGCTCGAGCGCCGCGCCGGCTGCCGGGAGGGGACCAACGACAGGGCATCGCAGGTATGACAAACGCCGCAACGGCCTATGCCGTTGCGGCGTTTAGACATAGCGACACCGCGAGCGATGTCCGCCTTCACGAACGAAGTGGGCCTGGGTAGAGTTGAACTACCGACCTCACGCTTATCAGGCGTGCGCTCTAACCACCTGAGCTACAGGCCCTTACCAGAGCACGGCAAACTAGTCACCCATCCCGCCCCCGGTCAACTGATCCGCACGATTCGCCCGCGGCGAAACTCCCGGGCGCCCTCGAGCATATTACGCTCGTGCTAACCTGTTGCGGCACCAGACGGTGGGCTGCATCATGCGCGCAGCACGCAGCAACAGGCAGCAGGCAGCAGGCAGCAGCAGGCACAGCGGCACGATACCGCGACCGAACGTTGCCGCGGCGGACCATGGCCGCCACGGCACGACCTTCGCGGAAGGGACTGACGCGTCTCCCCATCCCCCCACGCCTCCACCCTTCCCAAGCCACCCACCGTGGTCGAGACCCTCGCCGGACTGGTTGTCGTCCTGATCCTCGCGCTCGTCTTCGGGGTCATCCTCCCCCGCAGGAGGAGGCGCGCGATGTTGCGGGGACCGGTCCCGGTGGTGGCGTTCGGTGGCGGTGGGAGTGTCGCGCTCCCGCCACGCCCCCCGCGCCCCGCGGGGCAGCCCGCGGGGCAGCCCGCGGGTCAGTCCGCGGCGCCGACCCAACCGGCGGAAGTGGGCGCCCCTCCCGCACAGGGCATCGCCCCGGCGCCACCGACACCGCTGGCGCCTCCCGTCCCGGTCGAGATGCGCGCTCAGGAAGCCGATCACGCCGCACAGGAGGAGCGGGGGCGCGTGCTCCGCATGCACGTCGCCGGCGACCATCGCCGCGACGCGATGCGTGACGATCGCAGCGCCGTCACGCTACGCCTCGAGCGCCCGCACGACGGAACGCTGCAGTTCCTCCCGGGGCGTCTCGAAGTCATCGAGGGGCGCGAGGTGGGACAGGAGATCAAGTTCGTCCGTACCAGCGGACCGGACGGGACGTCCATCACGTTCGGCCGTGCCGAAGGGGCACAATACCGTCACGTCCAGCTTCACGAGCCGACGGTCTCCCGGCTGCATGCCAGGATGGCCCTCGACGGCAAGAGCTGGTCGCTGGTGAACATGTCGGCCACCAACCCGGTCGTGGTGAACGGACTCGCCCTCAACGGCGAGGGGTCGAGCGTGATCCTCCGCGACGGCGACCGGATCGAAATGGGCGAGGTCGTCTTCCGTTTCCGCGCCAAGTAGCCGGCGGCGCCAGTGGGGCGTGGCGCCCGCGCAACTGTCTGGCGCGCGCCGGTGACGCGACCCTAAGTTTCTCCCTGATCCCGCTCGGCGGTCGCGGCCGAAACGTCGGCGACGCGCACGTGTATTCAGGTCGTCGGGCGGCACCTCTCCCGCTCGCCCTCGATCCGTCACTCGCCGAGCGGGCCCCTGCGCCCGCGACGACGGCGCCCTCCCCGGGGGAGCAACCACCAGCATGCGCGTCAGCATCCTCAGCCTCTCCGTGATCCTGGCTTCGCTGGCCATCGCCAGCGGGGGGATCCTGCTGGGAGTCTGGATCGCCAGGCGCAAGCGCGACGCGGCGTTGCGGTCGCACGGGAAGCCGGCGCTGGTCATGCCGCTGACGGCCGTCTCGCACGTCCCGCGCGCGCCGTTGGTGCGCGACAGCGTGCCGATGCGCCGCTCGCCGATCACCGCGCTGGCGGTCGCCGAGCGCCTGGCGCCGGCTGACTACCACGAGATTGCCGACGAGACCGCGGCCCAGCTCGTCACCATGACGACGGGGGAGGTGCGGCACGATGCCGTGGCCGAGATGGTGCAGGGCCAGGCGCTGCGCTTCCACCGCCCCGCCGACCGCTCGCTCCCCTTCCTGTGCGGCCACTTGCTGGTGCTGGAGGGACCCGATGCGGGGCTGGAGCTCCGCTTCGTCCGGCTGGCGGGGGGCGAGCAACCGGTCATCTCCTTCGGCCGGAGCGAAGGGCCGCCCTTCCGTCACGTCCAGCTGCTGGAGCCCACGGTGAGCCGGGCGCATGCGCGCCTCGAGTTCGAGGAGGACGGCTGGTCGCTGGTCAATCTCTCGCGCACCAATCCGGTCGTGGTGAACCGCGCGGCGCTGCTCGACGAGCATCCGGTGCGGCTGCGCGACGGCGACCGGATCGAGATGGGGACGCTCGCCTTTCGCTACCTCCGGCAATGACGGAATCTGCCGTCCACGGAGGGGCCGGGACCGGGGACAGCGGGTGGCCGAGGGAGCTGGACACGGAATACGAGTGCCTGGGGGAGCTGGGGCGCGGGGGCATGGCCGTGGTATACCGGGCGCGGGAGCGGGCGCTGGGGCGCGAGGTGGCCATCAAGGTCGTGCGCCCGCGCTTCCATGCCGACAGCGAATCGGTGGCGCGCCTGGCGCGCGAGGCGCGCACGGTCGCCCAGCTCGAGCACCCGAACATCGTGTCGCTGCACGCGGTCAAGCCGCTGGCCAACGGGCTCGCCCTGGTGATGCAGCTGATCCCGGGGATGACGCTCAAGGCGGCCCTGGCGCGGGGCCCCCTCTCGCCTAACGAGGCGGAGATGGTCCTGCGCGACATCGCCCGCGCCCTGGCCTATGCCCACCGCTGCGGCGTCGTGCACCGGGACGTCAAGCCGGAGAACATCTTCCTCGACGAGATCACCGGGCGCGCCCTCCTCTCCGACTTCGGGGTCGCCCGCTCCATCGAGGAGAGCACCGAGCTGACCGCGACCGGGACGGCGATCGGCACGCCGACCTACATGTCGCCCGAGCAGATCGACGGCGGGCACCTGGACGGGCGCAGCGACCTGTACGCGTTAGGCATGGTGGGGTGGGAAATGCTCTCCGGGCAGCGGCCGTGGGCCGGCGAGAGCCTCTACAGCGTGATCTACCGCCAGAAGCACGACCCGCTCCCCCCGCTCGACCTCATCCGCGGCGACGTCCCGCCCAGGCTGCAGTACCTGGTCGAGGGGTTGATGCACAAGAACCCCGACCGGCGCTGGGTGAGCGCGGCCCGCTTCCTCACGCTGCTCAGCAGCACCGACACCGTCCCGGGACTCAAGGAGTGGCAGGCGATGCTCAAGAAGCGGCGGCGCGGGGGGAGTATCCGCCCCACGCCGCCGCGCGCGCCGAGCCCCTCGCCCGCGGCCAACCCAGCCCTCTCCACGGTGCGCTTTCGTCGGGGGGATCCCGGCAGCGCCCCCTCCCCCGACGAGCGGCAGGCCGTCGCGGTCAACGACGACGCGACCCAGCGCATCGCCACCTCACCGTCGTGGGGGATGGAACCGATCCCCGGGGGCGAGCCGCAGCCCCGCACGTCGCGCCCGCGGGTGGGGCTCCTCGTCGGCGGAGCGCTGGCGGTCGTCGCCCTCGCCGTCGTCGCGATGCTCGCGCGCGAGCGCCTCGCCCCGGCACCGGCGCGCCCGTCCGCGGGCGCGTTCTCCGACGCCGGCAGCGTCGAGGTCCCCGTCGTCGCGACACCCGACTCGCTCGCCGGCGCGAGGCTGCCGGCGGGTGACGCGCTGGCCGCCGGCCA
>MEDZ01000067.1 GCA_001724275.1 Gemmatimonadetes bacterium SCN 70-22 | reverse complement strand
CAGCCGCAGCGCCAGCCACAGCGTCAGCCGCTCCGCCAGCCGCAACTCCGGCTCCGGCGGCGCCCCCGGCCGGCGCCAGCCTCGTCCCCCGTCCCGCGTCGCCCGTCGCGGCCCCCCCCGCCGCCCCGGCAGCAGGAACCGTCGCGCGCCCCCGCTCCTCCCCCCTCGCCCGCCGCCTCGCCACCGACCGCGGCGTCGCGTTAGGCACCCTCCAGGGCTCGGGCCCCGGCGGACGGATCGTGAAGCGTGACGTCGAGGCAGCGGCCAGCACCTCGGCGGCGCCCAGCGCCGCCACTCCCGCCCCCCGCCTCCCGTCTCCCGTCTCGGCCACCGGCGACGCGTTCCGCGACACTCCCCTGACCCAGCTCCGCAAGACCATCGCCCGCCGCCTCTCCGAATCCATCGGCCCCGTCCCCACCTTCTACCTCACGGCCGAACTCGACATGGAGCGCGTCGCCGAGATGCGCGCCGCCATGGCCGAGCTGGGCGACGCGTTCAAGGTCTCGTTCAACGACGTCGTCCTGAAGGCGGTCGCCACGGCCCTCGCGCAGCACCCCGAGTGCAACGCCCACTGGCTCGGCGACGCCATCCGCTACTGGNNNNCGGCGACGCCATCCGCTACTGGAACCGCGTCCACCTCGGGATGGCCGTCGCCATCGACGACGGGCTCATCACCCCCGTCATCTTCGACGCCAACCTCAAGGGGCTCGCGCAGATCGCCGCCGAGTCGCGCGACCTTGCCAAGCGCGCCCGTGAGCGCAAGCTCAAGCCCGAGGAGTACACGGGGTCGACCTTCTCGGTCTCCAACCTCGGGATGTTCGGCATCGACCAGTTCACCGCGATCATCAACCCGCCCGAGGCCGGGATCGTCGCCATCGGCGGGATCGAGGCCAAGCCGGTCGTCGTCGACGGCCAGGTCCAGGTCCGCCGGCGCATGCGGGTCACCATGAGCTGCGACCACCGCGTCATCGACGGCGCCACCGGGGCCAAGTTCCTCCAGACGCTCCGCCGCCTCATCGAGAACCCGCTGCTGCTCGTGTACTGACGGTGTCCCCGGGGGGCGTGCGCATGGCACGCCCCCTGGTAGATTTCCGTCCATGCGCCGGGAACATCGGCGCCCCTCACGCCTACCACACGACTCGTCATGGCCTCATACGACGTCATCTTCCTCGGCGGTGGCCCCGCCGGCTATGTCGGCGCCCTCCGCTGCGCCCAGCTCGGACTCTCCGCTGCCGTCGTCGAGCGTGAAGGGCTCGGGGGCACCTGCGTCCTGTGGGGGTGCATCCCCGCCAAGGCGCTCCTCGAGAGCGCCTCGCTCGCCAACAAGGTGCGCCACGCCGCCGACTTCGGGGTCAACATCCCGGGTGAGGTCGGCTTCGACTACGGCGTCGCCATGAAGCGCTCGCGCGCCGTGTCGAACCAGAACTCCAAGGGAGTCGAGTTCCTCTTCAAGAAGAACAAGATCGCCTGGATCAAGGGAACCGGGCGCGTCGTGAAGGGGGCGGCCGGCGCCGTGGCCAGCGTCGCGGTCAAGGACGCCACCGGCAAGGAGGAGAAGCACGACGCGAAGAAGGCGGTCGTCATCTCCACCGGCTCGCGCGTGCGCGGCCTCCCGCAGATCGGCCTCGAGATCAACAAGACCACCGTCATCTCGTCCGACCAGGCGCTCACGCTCGAGAAGGCGCCGAAGTCGGTCGCCATCATCGGCGCCGGCGCCATCGGCTGCGAGTTCGCCGACGTCTTCAACGCCTTCGGTAGCCAGGTCCACCTCCTCGAGGTCCTCCCCAGCATCCTCCCGCTCGAGGACGCCGACTGCTCCGCGGAATTGCAGCGGGCCTTCAAGAAGCGGAAGATCAACGTCGTCACCGGGGCGAAGATCTCCAACGTGAAGGTCGGCAAGGACTCCGTGTCGATGACCGTCGAGGCGCAGGGAGCGAAGGAGGAGATCACGGTCGACCAGGTCCTGGTCGCCGCCGGGCGCGCCCCCAACGTGGAGGACATCGGCCTCAAGGAGCTCGGCGTGCAACTGACGGATCGCGGCTTCATCAAGGTCGACACCGCCACCTACCAGACCAGCGTCAAGGGCGTCTACGCCATCGGCGACGTGATCGGCGCCCCCATGCTCGCCCACAAGGGGTCGCGCGAGGGGCACATCCTGGCCGACCTGCTGGCCGGCCAGCACGCGCACCCGCTCAACTACGGCAACATCCCCAACGCCACCTACTGCCACCCCGAGGTGGCCTCCATCGGGCTCACCGAGCAGCAGTGCAAGGAGAAGAAGCTCGACTACAAGGTCGGCAAGTTCCCCTTCTCCGCCAACGGGCGCGCCCGCACCTCGGGCGAGACCGAGGGCTTCGTCAAGATCATCCGCGACGCCAAGTACGGTGAGATCCTCGGCGCCCACATCGTGGGGGCGCACGCCACCGAGATCATCCACGAGTTGGTCGTCGCCCGCGAGAACGAGTTCACCGTCGAGGAGATCGACCTCGCCATCCATGCCCACCCCACGCTCTCCGAGGCGGTGGCCGAGGCGGTGCTGGACTCGATGGGGAAGATGCTGCACGCGTGAGCCGGCGCTGGGCACTCGCGGCGTGGGCGTTGCTGCTGCTCGGGGGGTGTGGCGAATCCCCGAGCCCCCCGCCCGCGTCCGGGCGCCTGCAGGTCGACCTCGTCGGGCTCCCCGCCGGGGTCGACGGCAAGGTCACCGTGCGGGGCCCCGCCAGCTACGTGCGCGAGCTCACGCAGTCCACCACCCTCACCGGGCTCGCGCGCGGTGACTACGAGCTGTGGCCCAACCCGGCCCGCACCGACTCGGCCACCTGGTCGCCCAACGACGTGACGGTGCGGGTGACCATCGGCCCCTCCGATGCCGCCACCGCCACGGTGCCCTACACCCTCGCCACCGGACGCCTCGCCGTCCTGCTGCAGGGGCTCCCGCCGGGGACGCAGGGACGGGCGACCGTCGCCGGCCCCGATCGCTTCTCGGTGGTGCTCACCGAGAGCGACACGCTCGGGAACCTGGTGCCGGGGAGCTACGAGATCTCCACCGCCGACGTCACCCAGGGGACGGACGTCTACGCCCCCAACACGACGCGCGCCACGGTGAACGTCGCGCCGTCGCTCACCCCGGCCGCCGTCCCGCTCACCTTCACGCTCATCTCGGGGGCGGTCTCGCTCTCCGTCGTCGGGCTCCCGACGGCCGTCCCCGCCGCGGTGCACCTCACGGGCCCCAATGGCTTCGCGCAGGACGTCACCGCGTCGCGCACCGTCGGCGGCCTCCTGGCGGGGCTCTACACCGTCACGGCCGACACCGTGACGAGCGGAGCCTCTCGGTGGGCCCCCATTCCCGCCAGCCAGAACCTGACGCTCGCCACCGGCTCCAGCGGGAGCGCGACGGTGAACTACACCCTCGTGTCCCCGGGTGCGACGGCCAACCTCACCATCGCCGGCGCCCACTTCCAGCAGGTGGTCCAGACCTTCGGCGGCGCCGTCCCGCTCGTCGCCGGACGCGACGCCCTCCTGCGCGTCTTCGTGGTCGGCTCCACCACGGGCATCACCGCCCCCGACGTCAGGGTCCGCTTCTACAACGGGGTGACGCTCGTCTCCACGGTCACCATCCCGCCGCCGACGCCAACGGCCCCCACCACGGTCGACGAGGGGGCGCTCTCGGCGTCGTGGAACTACCGCGTCGCCGGCTCCCTCATCCAGCCGGGACTCTCGGTGCAGGTCGATGCGGACCCGGCCAACCAGGTGCCCGAGAGCTCGGAGAGCGACAACAGCTGGCCCGACGCCGCCTCACCGCTCGCGCTGCAGGTGCGCACCGTCCCCCCGCTCGCCGTCCGCTTCGTCCCCATCACACAGGCGGCTAGCGGCCTTACCGGACGCGTCTCGACGGGGAACCTCGACCAGTTCCTCATCGGCGCCAGGAAGCTCCTCCCGCCAGCCACCGTCAGCGGCGTCATCGCCCCGCCCTTCACCACCAATGCCCCGGCGGTGGTCCCGTCGGACAGCAACGGCGCCTGGCTCCAGATCCTGAGCGAGATCAACGCGCTCCGGAGCGCCGAGGGAGGGAGCGGCATCTACTTCGGGATCCTGCAGGTGCCCTACACCTCGGGGATCGCGGGGATGGCCTACATCAGCGGCCGGGCGGCGTTAGGCTGGGACTGGTTCCCGAGCGCCTCGGTGGTCGTTGCCCACGAGATCGGGCACTCCATGGGGCGCTTCCACTCCCCCTGCGGCTCGGCCGGCGGCGTCGACGTGTCGTATCCCTATCCGCGAGCAGCAATCGGCGTGTACGGCTACGACGCGCTCGCGGGGGGGCTCGTCGCTCCCACGGCGTCCGACGTGATGAGCTACTGCGCCCCCGTCTGGATCAGCGACTACACCTTCAACGGGATGCTCAACTACTGGCTGGCCAATGCCGGCTCGTTGGTGGCCAGTGCCAGCGTCGCGCCCCGTCCCGGCGTCCTGGTGTGGGGGCGAATCCAGCACGGGCGCCCGGTCCTGGAACCGGCGTTCGACGTCGTGGCCCCTCCGTCGCTTCCCACGCGCCCGGGCGCCGAGCGCGTGGAGCTGGTGGGAGAGAGCGGCCAGGTGCTCGCCTCGCTCTCGTTCTCCGCCGAGCGCGTCGTCGACGGCCAGGACTCCACGGCGGCGCATTTCGCATTCGTCGTTCCGCGGGACATGCTCGGCGCGGCGGCGCTGGCCTCGCTTCGCCTCCACGCACGCGGGCGCATCGGGACGATGTCCGGCGCCGCGGCTCGTGCCACGACGCCTGAACACGTGCGCGGTGCGCGCAGCGGCGGAGATGCCGTGCGCCTGTCGTGGAGCGGTGGGCGCACCCGGGCGGCGCTGGTGCGCGACGCCGCCACCGGGAGCGTGCTTGGCATCGTCAGGGAGGGAGCGGGGATCGTGCAGACATCATCGCCCAGGCTCGAGGTCATCGTCTCGGACGGGGTGCGGAGCGCGCGCCAGCTCATCGATGTCGGCCCCGGCGCCGCCGGACGCAACCGCCAGCCGCCGAAGTGAGCCGCGCTCCATGACCGACACCTCTCGCCACCTCGAAGGGAGCGCGCCGGCGCCGGCTTCGGAGCTCGTCGTCTTCGACCTCGGGCGCGTCCCGTATGGCGACGCCCTCGCGCTGCAGCGCGACATCGCGCGGCGGGTCATCACCGGCGAGATCCCGCACGACGTCCTCCTCCTGCTCCAGCATCCCCACGTCATCACGCTGGGGCGCTCGTACAAGGGGAAGACCCTGGTCGCCTCGCCCGAGTACTTGCGCAGCAAGGGGGTGGAGCTGGTGGAGGTGGACCGTGGCGGCGACATCACGTACCACGGTCCGGGGCAGCTGGTCGGCTATCCCATCTTCGACCTCAAGCGCCACACCCGCGACCTGCACTGGTACCTGCGGCAGGTGGAGGAGGCGCTGATCGTGGCACTTGGTGCCGTGGGGATCTCGGCCTCGCGGCGCGGGGGGCTCACCGGCGTGTGGGTCGACAACCGGAAGATCGCGAGCATCGGCGTGCACGCGCGCGACTGGGTCACGTGGCACGGCTTCGCCCTCAACGTCACCACCGACCTGTCGTACTTCGACCTCATGGTCCCGTGTGGCATCAGCGACGTGCAAATGACGTCGGTGGGCGTCGAGCGCCCCCAGCTGCAGCTGGACGTGGCGGCGATGGGGAAGCTGGTGGCCGATGCATTTGCTGCGGTCTTTCACCGCCAATCCGGTCCCGTTAGCTTTCATCGCGATCTCAGCGCCCTCGGTTCGTCGCATGCGACGGCTGCGGAAGACGCGAGTCGACGGCACGGCGGCGCCTCCGCCTGAACACCCTCCCGACAAGATCCCGATGACCATGCGCAGGGCCGTCCTGGCCACGTTGCTCGTTGGCGCCGCCGCGTGCGGCGATGCCCGCCTCAAGAAGCTCTCCGAGAACATCCCGCGCGACTCGGCGATGAAGCTGCTGCTGGACGAGGGGGCTCCCCCCGACTCCGCGCCGCACGTCTATCGCGAGGCGCGATACCTGGTGGATGGGCGTTTCTATCGGATCGCGTACTACACGAAGACCGATCGCAAGGAAGCCAACGATACGCTGGAGAAGGTCGCGCCGCTGCTGGACGACGAGCTCACGCCGATCGTCTTCGTGAACGACACGCTGCGCGTGTGGGGGTGGGACAAGTGGGAGGATATCGCGGCGACGATCCACGTACCGGTGCCGCCGAGGCGCTGATACCGGCAGTCGCGCCTCGGGCGACACGGCGCACTCGATACATCACCGGCATAACGAGAGAGGCCACGCTGACAAGCGTGGCCTCTCGTGCGTTCCGCCCCCCTCTTCCCCGAATCGGCCGTGGCCGCGGCACCGCTCGATCGGCGGATGCCATGTCCAAGCGGGACGAGCGATCGGCCGGGAGCGGGCAGCCATTCAGGCCACTGACGGCCACTGAGGGCCACTGAGGGCCCTGAGGGCCACCGATGGCGCCACTGAGGGCCCCACCGAGAGCTGAGGGCCACCGAGGGCCACCTGAGGGCCAGTGAGGGCGCCGCACGGCACCCCCGACGACACCCCCAAAAGCCAATGGGGGCCCGACCCGAAGGCCGGACCCCCACTGACTTGCTTGATCAGATACGCAATCCCGAGGGATTACGGATCGATCGTCTGCGCCAGGGCGCCCGAGACCAGCGCGACGGTGCCCGCAGGGCTGACACCGAAGGCGCGAATGTCACGGTTCTGCGTGGCACCGGTGCCGTTCAGCACCGAGTAGGCCGACGAGCCCGAGAGGGCGAAGGTGTAGGTCCAGACGCGGGTAGCGCCGTTGTCGACCAGGGTCGCCGAGCCAGCCGCGACCGAGCCGAGGAGGACATAGTCACCCGCGGTGTTCTGCCCGTAGAAGTCCACGCGCGAGAACGGATTGTTGAAGACCGCGGTGGCACCCGTCGCGACGGCCGTGAGGTTCGTCGAGGTCGGGGTCGCGCCGCAACCAGCGGGGAGCGTCCCACCGCAGATCGTCACGTTCGACGTAGCGGTGGCGTACGTGGTGAAGTTCGTGGTGCTCACACCGGTCGTCGGGTGCGACGACATGGCGAACACCGTCGAAGCTGCCGTGTACGCCGCCTGCGTCTGGTCGCGAGCGAACAGATTCAGGGTGTTGAGCGGGTTGGCGCCAGCAACGTACGCCGCCGGAGCGCCGGCCGTCCCGTCCTGGATGCCCAGGTACGTGTTGACCGTCGTGTTGATGGCGAAGTTGGTGTTGTTGAACGTCGGCGCGTTGTACGCATCGACCGCGGTCGGAGCCGCCGCCAGCGTGATCGGGCCGGCGAAGACGCCGCCGAAGCCAGCGGTGTAGTAGTAGTCGCGGATCGACAGGTCGTCGTTGATGAACGACGAGGCCACGAACGGACCGGTGATGGTCAGCGGAACCGACGGGTTGGTCGCAACGACCGGGGTGTTGTCGCGAACGACGACACGGGTCAGCGTGCCCGACGCGTTGCCGGCAGCATCCTGCGCGTAGCCGGTGAACGTGTAGTAACCGACCTGGCCCTCAGCCGCAACGAGGTTCGTCGCGACGAGCGGGAGCGCGGGGGTCATGCCAACGCCGCTCGGCGTGCAGACGCCCGTGACGACCGTGCCCGCGAGGCAGCCCGTGCCGGCGCCACCGACGCCCGGCGCAACGTTGCCCGCGGCGTTACGGACGGTGACGGTCGCGGCGACCGGGGTACCAGCGAGCATACCCGAGTTGCCAACCGCACCCGTGTCGGCGACGGTAACCTGGAACTCACCGCCAACCGTCGCGGTGTTGATGCGGGCATTCGAGCCCAGACCGGCCGAGAAGTTGATGGTCGGAGCCGCGACGTCGACGCCGAAGCGCAGGTGGTTCGAAGCAGTGGCGTTGTTGTACACGCCCGTGGGCTCGACGTAGCAAGCCGTGGCGGCAGCCGGAAGGGCCGACTCGTTGCCGAGGAGGTCCGTGGCGCTGGCGACCGCGCAGTACGTCGCGTTCGTGGCCGACGGAGCCGGGAGCGCCGGAGTCGACGAGGCCGTGGCGGCGATCGCCGTAGCCATGTCGGTGCCCGTGCGCAGCCAGCGCGTGTAGCCACCGACGCCAGCGTCAGCGGTGCCATTGATCATCCAGTCGTTGTCCGTCGCCGAGGAGTTCACCCCTGCGAGGCCGACCGTGCCGTTGATCCAGCTGTTCTGACGCCCGTTCGGGTTGGCAGCGAACGTCGGCGCGCCAGGCGCGCGGTTGTCGAGGCGAACGACCGGGGCCGGGTTGGCCGGCGAGCTGAACGGAGCCTGCGCGGCGAAGAGCTGGTTGCCCTGGTTGTCCGTGGCGGTCACCCAGGCGTTCTCGCCCGCGCCGCCACCGTTGTACTCGTAGTCGGAGACGTTGCCGACGGCGTTGGCGCCGGCGTCGGAGAACGTGGCCGTCCACGCGCCCGTGCCACCCGCAGGGGCGACGAGAGCCGCGGTGCGGGCACCAACGCCCGAGGCGTCATTGCCACCGAAGGTCGTCGAGCCAGCGGCCATGGTGCGGCCCTGCTGGTAGATGACCGGGAGGACCGAGACCGTCAGGCTGCCGCGCTCGAAGGCGAGGCCACCGGCGCTCACGGCCGAGGCACGCGTGCCGCCCAGGATGAGCTGCTCGATGAGGCGGTTGGCGTTGTTGAACTGGAGCGTGATGCTCGGCGTGGCGACCTGCGTCCCACCCTGCACGACGGCGCGGGCGGAGAGCTGGCGGGCGCCGTTGAAGTACTTGGCGACACCGGTGGTCTGGTCGAAGTCGGCCGTGTTGATCGAGCCGACGATCTCGGCGAGCGCCTCAGAGACCGCCGCAAGGCTCATCTCGTGGCTCTGCTGGGCCGAGAAGGCCTGCGAGTAGACGACCGCGTTGTCGAGGAGGATCTCGACCTTCGAGATCACCTGGTCACCCGGGTCGACATTGAGGGTCGCGTCGATCTGGCCAGCGACGTTGTTGAAGTTCACCGGGACGTTCGTGGCACCCGTCGTCACCGACTTGATGCTGATCGTCGCCGGGGCCGGCTGACGGACCGTCAGGGCGAGCGAACCGGCAACGGTCGGATCGACCGTCGACGTCGCGGTGATCGTGGCAGCGCCCGGGGCGACCGCCGTGATCTTGCCCGTCGCGTCGACCGTCGCGACCGAGGTCGCGCTCGACGCCCAGGTCACCGTCTTGGCGACGCCCGAAGTCGTCGTCACGTTGGCAACCGCCTGCAGGGTCTGCGTCGGGGCCAGGATCGCCGAGGTCGGCGACACCGCGACCGACTGCACGCCCTTGTCCGCCGACACCGTGATCGCCGCCGAGCCGGACACGCCAGCGTTGGCAGCGGAGGTGGCGCGAACCGTGGTCTGGCCAGCCGCAACACCGGTCACCTCACCGGTGGCGCTCACCGACGCGATCGCCGAGTTGGCCGACGCCCACGTCACCGCGGTGTTCACTCCCGAACCGTTCACCGCGACGTTGGCCGAGAGAATCAGCTTCTCCCCGACCTTGATCGTCGCCTGCGCCGGCGAGACCGTCACCGCCGTCACCGTCGGCGGCGGAGTCTCAGGCGGCGGCGTCACCGATACGTCGTCACCGCAAGCAGCGAGCGCAACCAGCCCGCTGAGCGCGATCAACGACCGCGTGAGTTTCTGCATTCCTTTTCCCCCTTCTACAGAGTGAGTTGAGTCCTGCACGAACCGGTACTGCGACTGCTCTACTGCCGTACTGTGGCGCTACTGCCATCTTGCTCTCGCCTGGCGGGACACCGCCGCGACGCACAAGTGCCGCCCGAAGGCGCTCGAGAGGCCTTCGTCTCACAGACTGAAGACCCCAGCTCCGACGCGACGGTCACTTTCCTCTCCAGGACAACTCCACTGCCGACCACGAACGTCGGCAGCCAACGAAGCTACCGGCACCAGAATACCGGGTCAAGGCATTCTAATGTGTCATTACGACACATACGCCCCGCCCCGATGACTCCAATCACCGGTCCCTCGATGACTCCAGTTGTCCAACGGCGCGTCGCTGGTGCCGCCGCCGCCCCGCTTCCGGGTGCAGGGCTCCTCGACGAACCGGGAGCCTGCCGCAATCAGCGACATGGCCCCACTCCAGCAAAACGCGGCGCGAATCTATGCCTGACGAGTCCTCTTCGCCAGAGGAGATTCCACCAGACCGCCCCCCAAGAGCGCCGGGCCACCCCCGCACCACGTCCGGACCACTCAAGACGGGTCGCCACTCTCCCGGGTCACACGCCCCCCCTCCCCCCTCCCCCTTCCCCCC
>MEDZ01000066.1 GCA_001724275.1 Gemmatimonadetes bacterium SCN 70-22 | reverse complement strand
TTCTCCCGCGCTTCTCCCGCGCTTCTCCCGCGCTTCTCCCGCGCTTCTCCCGCGCTTCTCCCGCGCGCCCCCCGGCGCCGAAACGCCCGCCCAACGCCTCCCGTCTCCCGCCACCCGCCTCCCGCCCATGCTCCTCCCCCTCGCATTGCTCGCTGCCCTCGCGCTTGCCACCAACGCGGCCGGCGCGCAGACGCGCCCCTTCGGCACCCTCCGCGAACAGGCCGACATCCAGCAGCGCTGGCTCGAGCGCCGCATGAAGTCCGTGCTCCCCGGGCTCATGCGCGCGCACGGCATCGACCTCTGGGTCATCTCCATGCGCGAGTACAACGAGGACCCGGTCTTCTCGTCCATCGTCTCCCCGACCACCTTCGCCGCGCGGCGGCGGACCATCTACGTCTTCCACGACACGTGCGCCAGGGCCGGGACGGCCGACCCCGGCGACGGCTCGTGCATCGAGCGCCTCGCGTTAGGCGGCACGTCGCAAGGGGGCGTCTACAAGGCCTACACCGCGAAGAAGGTCATCGACAACCCCTCCGGCGGGCGCAACGCCGAGCTGTGGGGCGACCAGCAGTGGCTCCTCCTCAAGGAGGTCCTCGAGGAGCGCAACCCGAAGGTCATCGGTATCGACGTCTCGCGCACGCACGCCTTCTCCGACGGCCTCTCGGCCGGCGAGCTCGAGGGGATGAGCGCGATGCTCGGGAAGAAGTGGACCACGCGCTTCAAGCGCACCGAGGAGCTCCCGCTGCAGCTGATCGCATCGCGCCTTCCCGAGGAGGAACAGGTCTTCACGAGGATGAACGAGCTCGTGCACTCGCTCATCGCCCGCATGTTCTCCAACGAGGTCATCACCCCGGGCGTGACGCGCACCGACGACCTGGTCTGGTGGTGGCGCCAGCAGGTCAACGACCTGGGGCTCGGCACCTGGTTCCAACCGTCGATCTCGATTCAGCGGCGCGGCGCCACGCCTGCCACCCTCGGCGAGAACCCCGTCATCCAACCGGGCGACGTGCTCCACTGTGACGTCGGGATTACCGCCATGCGCCTCAACACCGACACCCAGCACAATGCGTACGTCCTGCGCGACGGCGAGACGGCGCCGCCCCCGGGGCTGCAGAAGGCGCTCGCCAACTCGAACCGGTTCCAGGACATCCTGTTCGCGGAGACGCGCCCCGGGCGCACCGGGAACGAGATCCTCCGCGCCACCCGCGACAAGCTGAGAAGCGAAGGGGTCGAGGGGACCATGTACTCGCACCCCATCGGGATGCACGGCCACGGCGCCGGCCCGATCTTCGGCCTCTGGGACTACCAGGACGGGGTCCCGGGGCGCGGCGATGCCAAGGTCATCGCCGGCATGTGGTTCTCCTCCGAGCTCCAGACCACGACCCCGGTCCCCGAATGGGACAACCAGAAGGTGAGCGTCGCGCAGGAAGAGGATTTCATCCTCGACGCCGCCGGGAAGCCGCGCTGGGCCTACAAGCGCCAGTCCGAGTACCACCTGGTCCGCCCCAGGGTCACCCCCTAGCGGCGTGGCGTTCCCGTCTTCCCGTCTTCCCGTCTTCTCGTCCTCTCGTCTTCTCACAGGATATATTCCGCCTCATCGCCCCATCTGCATCGAACAATGCGCACTCCGAAGAAGCGTCTGATCGTCGTCGGTGATCGCGTCCTCGTGAAGTCCGAGGATGGCGAGGAGCGTACCAAGGTCGGCCTCTACCTCCCGTCGACCGCCGTCGACTCGCAGGCGGTGCAGGGGGGGACGATCGTCGCGACCGGCCCGGGCCTCCCGATGCCCGACCTCACCGACGCCAGCGACGAGCCGTGGCGTGTGCACGAGAGCGCCCGCACCACGCGCTTCGTCCCCATGCAGGCTCGCACGGGCGACTACGCCCTCTTTTTCCGCAAGGCCGCCGTCGAGATCACGTTCGAGGGCGACCGCTACCTCGTCGTCCCCCAGAGCGCCATCCTGGCCCTGGTCCGAGAGCAGGACGATTTCGACGACGAGTGATTGCCCGTCGTCGATGTCCCGTCTTCCCTCTCCCGTCTCCCGTCTGTACTCCAGAGTCCCATGTCACTGCCTCGCTTGATGTACGACGAGCAGCTCGTCGCCCCGATCCGCCAGGACCTCACCCGGATCGGCTTCACCGAGCTGCGCACCGCCGCTGACGTCGATGCCGCGCTCCCCAGCAACGCGGGGACGACGATGGTCGTGGTGAACTCCGTGTGCGGCTGCTCGGCCCGCATGGCGCGCCCCGCCGTGCGCTACGCCCTGGAGCATGCCAAGGCACGTCCCGACCATCTCGCCACGGTCTTCGCCGGCCAGGACGCCGAGGCGACCGAACGCGCGCGCTCGTACTTCGTGGGCTACCCGCCGTCGTCGCCGTCCATCGCCATCATGAAGGACGGGAAGATCGTCTACTTCATGGAGCGCTGGCAGATCGAGAGCCGCGCCCCCGACGCCATCGCGACCGACCTCGTCGCGGCCATCGAGAAGCACTGCACCCCCACGGGGTGAGCAGCAACTTCCCGTAGTTTGTCACGCCGCCGGCGCCCGTTGGACGCCGGCGGCGTGCGTTCGGGGGTCAGGGGCGTGGTGCCGTTGCCGATCAGCCGTGGCCGGTGAGGCCGGCCTCGATCCCCGAGGCCCCCACCTTCTCCAGGAAGATCTGGTGCAGCGACGGCTGCACGCGCTCGAAGCGCTCGATCGGGGCGCCGGCCTCCACCAGGCGCCGCAGCAGCACCTGCGCGTCGCCGCCGGGGGCAAGCTCGATCTCGAAGTAACGCGAGTGGTCGTCCACGCGTGCCACCAGCCGCGGGTCGGCCAGGATGGCGTCGATCGCCGGCGTCGACGCCCCCGCCAGCGCCAACGCGAGGTGCTCCCCGCCGTGCCGCGCCTTGACCTCGCCCAGCGGGCCGTCCAGCACCTTCTCGCCACGCGAGATGATGCACACCGCGTCGCACATCCGCTCGGCGTTGTCCATCAGGTGCGTCGAGAAGATCACCGTCTTTCCGCGTCGCTTGAGGTCGATCACCGTGTCCTTGAGCGCCTGCGCATTGATCGGGTCGAGCCCGCTGAAGGGCTCGTCGAGGATCACCAGGTCGGGGTCGTGCAGCAGCGTCCCGATGAATTGCACCTTCTGCTGCATCCCGCGCGAGAGCTCGTCCACCTTCGCCGCCCCCCAGTCTCGCGCCTCCGTCTTGAGGTCGAGGCGCTCGAGCCACTGGTCGATGCGCGGATCCGCCTCCCGGCGCCCGATCCCCTTCAGCTCCGCCAGGAAGCGCAGCAACCGGCGCACCTGCATCTTGCGGTACAGCCCGCGCTCCTCGGGGAGGTACCCCACCCGGTCGAGCGCGCCTGGCTGCGTGTTCGGGACCCCATCGATCAGGATGCTCCCCTCGTCGGGGGCAATGATGTTGAGCAGCATCCGGATGGTCGTCGTCTTCCCCGCGCCGTTAGGCCCGAGCAGTCCGTACACCGATCCCTTGGGGACCTGCAGCGAGAGCTGCCGGACCGCAACGTGGCCTTCGTAGCGCTTGGCGATGGCGCGGATGTCGACGCTATGCACGAGAAGACGAGAAGACGAGAAGACGAGAGGGGCACGGGCAATATAGGGGTGGGGTGGCGCCGGCTGGCGGCGCGGGTGAGATTCGGCGGCATGAATCGGCGTCGCCTCACCGTTCCCCCCTTCCCGCCCCGCTGATGGGGGGACCACGGCGTCCGGCGGCCAGCACGATCCTCGCGGCGCTCGCGGCGTCGCTCCTCCTCCTCTTCCTCGTTGCCCCCATCGGTGAACTGGTGGTGCAGGGGAGCGTGTCGGGGGTGCGCCGCCTGGGGAGCGACGCGGAGCTGCGCTCGGCCCTCCTCCTCACCGGGATCACCGCCACCGTGGCGACGCTGATCGGCGTCGCCACCGGGACGCCGCTCGCCTACCTCCTGGCCCGCCGGCGCTTTCGCGCGCGCGCGATCCTCTCCGCGCTCCTCGACCTCCCGCTCCTCATCCCGCACCCCGTCGCCGGAATCGCCCTCCTCCTCGTCCTGGGGCGCGACAGCGCGGCGGGGAGCGCGTTGCTCCTGGCGGGGCTCCGCGTGGTCGGGTCGCCGCTCGGGATCGTCTGCGCCATGCTCTTCGTCTCCGCCCCGCTCTACGTCAGCGGGGCGCGCGAGGCCTTTGCCCGCGTCGACCCGCGCTACGAGGCCGTCGCCCGGACCCTGGGCGACGGGACCTGGCGCGTCTTCAGGCGCATCACCTTCCCCCTCGCCGGCCGCGGGCTCCTGGCATCGGCGGTCGTGATGTGGGCCCGCGCCGTCAGCGAGTTCGGCGCCATCGTCATCCTCACCTACCACCCGCGTACGGTCAGCGTCCTGGCCTACGACCGCTTCACCACCTACGGCCTCGGTGAGGCGATCCCCGTGGCGGCGGTCCTCGTCCTCATCGCCCTCGTCCCGCTTGCCCTGCTGCGTGCCCTGCGCGGCGACCGATCCCTTCACGCGGAGGGGATGGAGTGAGCGATCGCATGCCGCACGGCGCATCGCCGCCCCCGATCGTCGCCAGGGGCCGCGCGCACGACACAGGACGGCACGCATGATCGCGGCGCGCGAACTCGCCGCCCGCATGGGAAGCTTCCACCTCGCCGGCGTCTCCTTCGAGGTGCCAAGGGGCGCCTACGGCGTCGTGATCGGTCCCGCCGGCTCGGGCAAGACGACGCTCCTCGAGACGGTCGCCGGGGTGATCCCCGCCACCGGAGGCGCATTGCAGCTGGAGGGGCGCGAGGCCCTCGCCCTCTCTCCGGAGGAGCGCAGCGTCGGGCTGGTGTACCAGCACGGGTACCTCTTCCCGCACCTGGACGTGCAGGAGAACATCGCCTACGGAGCCGCCGACCCCGCGACGGGCGACGAGCTCGTTCGCCGCTTCGACATCGCCGCCCTCCGCCACCGGCACGTCGCCAGCCTGAGCGGGGGCGAGCGGCAGCTGGTCGCCATTGCACGCGCCCTGGCCCGCCGTCCCCACATCCTCCTCCTCGACGAGCCCTTCAGCGCCCTCGACCCCGCCCGCCGCCATCGCACCCGCCGCGAGGTCCGCGCCATCCATCGCGAGTGGGGACTCACCGTGCTGCAGGTGACCCACGACTTCACCGAGGCCGGCCTCCTGGGTGACGTCGCGATCCTCCTGGACCGGGGGCGCGTCCTGCAATCCGGCCCGCCGGAGGAGGTCTTCCGGCACCCCGCCTCACCCTACATCGCCGAATTCCTCGGCGCCGAGAACGTCCTGGCCGGTACGGTGCGCGTTCTCGAGGACGCGTCTCCCGACTGGGTCGATACCTCGCTCTCCGCGGGAGCAGCGGGTGAGGGGCGTCGCGCGATCGAGTTCACCAGCGGCGCCCTCACCATCTACACCGTCGGCGTCGCCCCGCTCGAGGGAACGCACTACGCGGTGATCCGGGCCGAGGAGGTGGTGCTCACGCGCGAGCCGCACCCGTCGTCCGCCCGCAACGTCTTTCGCGGCCGGGTGCAGGAGGTCGCGATGATGGGCGCCTACGCGCGCGTCACGGTCGACGTGAGTGGGGTCCCCCTGGTCGCCGCACTCACCGCCCGCTCCGTCCACGAGCTCGGGCTGGCCGAGGGGGTGGAGGCCTTCGCCACCTTCAAGGCGATGGCCGTTCACCTGTGCTAGATGTGCGAGCGGATGCTAGCTCCCGAGGCGGTCGAGCCCTTCCTTGCCGATCACCGGGTTCCAGGGGAGCAACTCGTACTGCGCAATGCCGCGCTGCCAGAACGGGTCGGCGTCGCGGATCGCGTCGAGCGCGGCCACGGGGTTCTCGTCGGGGAGGCGCAGGAGCAGCGCCCCGCCATGGCGCGGGTCGAACGGCCCAGACGCCAGGAGCACGCCCTCCTGGTGCAGGGCGCGCAGGTAGGCGCGATGGTCGTCGGTGTTGGCGACCACGTCCTCGAGTGGGCGGCGGTAGCGAATGATGGCCAGGGCGTAAGGCATGAGCTCGGTTGGCGTGGGGTTGGCCGCAGTCTAGCCGCGCCCCCGCCCCGTCGCCATCGACTAGGGTTAACCCCAGTGTTCAACCGCCTCCGGGGCGAATAGACTGCGCAGACTCGCTCGGCGTGGCCCACGGGGTACCCGCCAAGCATTCACGTGTGTGGACAGGAGACGAGGACCATGACGACTCCGCTGAATCCCGATCGAGATCACCGGATTTCCCCCGAAGAGGCCGCGGAGATGACGCGCCGCCATCGCATGCAGGTCACGGTCTCGGGAGCCCGCAGGCCCGAGGACGGGTCGCTGGGAGGGCTCTTCTCCGCCAAGCAGGTCATCGACCTCCTCACGAAGTCTGGCGCCGAGTATCTGCGGTACTACCATGCCCGCGACAAGGAGGGGAAGCGGACCCTCGTCTTGGTCGCCGCCGATGCCAAGGGGAACGACCTCATCTCGTCCACCACGGAAGTCCTCGACCAGCACTGGTCCTGCCCGCCCTTCTGCCCGGAAGCGACCAGCTCGCTTCGCGGCTAGCGCCCTCTATCGCGCCCCGTGCCACGCTGGATACTCGTCTTCCCGGCCGCAGCGACGCTCGCGCAGCTGCTTCCGCCCCTCGTCGTGGTCCCGCGCTGGCGCGCCGCTTCGGCGGCGCGCCGCTGGATCGCGATCTGGTGCATCGCCTTCTTCGTCGCCGACCTGATGCAGATCGCGATCGCGATGACACGGGGGAGCAACCTCTGGTTCATCGCGCTCATGCAGCCGCTGGAAGATGCAATCCTCTTCTGGGCGCTGTCGTACTGGCAGGTTCGCCCCGTCGCCCGGATCGCGTTGCGGGTCGCCATTCCCCTCGTGATCGCCACGTACGTGGGAATCGGCATTGCGGCTGGCGAGTGGGGGAGCTTCCAGACGTTCTCCGGGCCGTTTCGCGCCCTCCTCGCCATGTCGTTCACGGCCTACACCCTCGTGAGCAACATCGCCGCGGCACCGGAGCGCGTGAGCAGCAAGGACTGGCTCTGGACGACGCTGGGGGTGCTGCTGTATTTCGGGCTGCTGGTCGCGACGGACCCGATCTTCTCGGCCATCGGAGCCCACGACGTCGACGCCCTTAGTCGGGTCTTCGCGGTGCGATCCGTCGGCGACGTCCTAGCGTTCATCCTGATCTGGAGAGGGATGCGGTGCCCGCCCCCAATCAGCTCTTCTGGATCTACCTAGCCGCCGCCCTCGCGGTCGGCGTCATCCTCGCCGCCCTCGTCGCCGCGCTCCTCATCTACCAGCGCCACAACCTCAAGCTGCATCGCGGCTATGCCAAGAAGCTGCTCGAGGCGCACGAGGAGGAGCGCGCGTGGGTGGCGCGAGAGGTGCACGACGATGCCCTCCAGCGCGTCGCCATACTGCAGCACGAGCTCACCGAATGGGATTCGGGGGACCACGCCGGGATCGCCAACGGGGTGGGGCGGGGGAACGTGCGCGTCGACGCGCTGCGCTCGGAGCTGCAGGACCTCGGCGTCATGCTGCGGCGCGTCGCGCACCGGCTGCACCCGGCGATCATCGACCAGGCGGGGCTGATTCCGGCGCTCACCCAGCTGGCCTCCGATACGAACCGCGCCTCGGGGGTCGAGGTGGAGACGCGCTTCGACGATGAGGGATGCACCGCGGAGCTCTCGCGCGAACGCGCCCTGATGCTGTACCGCATTGCGCAGGAAGGGCTGCGCAACGTCACCAAGCACTCGGGGGCCAGGCGCGCGCGCATCGTTGCGACCGCCACCGAGTCGGCCATCGTGCTCACGATCCAGGACTTCGGGCGAGGCTTCGTGGCCACCGATCCCGCCGCCAGCGTCGGGCTGGGGCTCATCTCCATGGCTGAGCGCGCGCGCTTGGCCGAGGGTCGCTTCGAGATCCGGTCCAAGCCCGGCGAGGGGACCACGATCCGAGTCGTCGTCCCGATCAGGGCATAGGAGTCCCGCATGCGCCGTTCGCTCGTCCTCATCTGTGACGATCACCCGCTCATGAGCCAGGGGCTTCGCGCCCTCCTCAACCCGACGCTGCAGGTCGTCGGTGTCGTGAACGACGGTCGCGAGGTGATCGGCGAGATCGAGCGCGTGCAGCCCGACATCCTCCTGCTCGACCTCTCCATGCCGCACCGGAACGGCCTGGAGCTCCTTCCCGACATCTCGCGACAGTTTCCGGCGCTCAGGATCCTCGTGGTGACGATGCACGTGGAGCGCGCCATCGCCGACCTCGCGCTCCAGAAGGGGGCGCATGGCTTCGTTCCCAAGGAGGCCTCCGCCGAGGAGCTGAACCGGGCCATCACCGAGGTCCTCGCCGGGAAGACGTTCATCTCCCCGCGAGTCCCGAAGCGGTCGTTCCGCGGATCGACCGCGCTGGAGTACCCCGCGCTCGACAAGCTCACCCCCCGGCACATCCAGATCCTGCGCCTCATCGGCGACGGCAAGTCGACCGGTGAGATCGCCGATTCGCTCGGGGTGTCGCCCCGGACGGTCGAGTTCCATCGGGCGAGCATCCGCAAGGCGCTGGGCATCACCACCGAGTGGGGGCTGATGCGCTTCGCGATCATGCTGCCGCCCGAGGTGGAGGAGGTGGAGGAGGTGGACGAGGCTGGCCAGGCGGAGGGGGCTAGCGAGGCGAAGGAGGGGGGTGAGGGTGGAGAATCCAGCGGGGGAGGCGCCTCGCCCGACGCCTCGCCCGACGCCTCGCCCGACGCCTCGCCCGATCGCCCGCCCGATCGCCCGCCCGATCGCCCGCCCGATCGCCCGCCCGATGCCCCGCCAGTCGGCCCGCTCGGTCAGCGTGCGGTGGATGCTGGTTGAGCAGATGATGGCGCTCAAGTGATTCGATGAAGCTGCGTAGATGACGCGACAATACGGGCGCCAAGGCCGGTGTCCCCGTACTTCGCGGAATCGCGCCGAGCTCCAGGCCGCCCCGCCGAGGGGGACGCCGGCCGCCTCATGACTAGTAGTTGTACGAGTGTACAGCCTTCGACGGCGACCCTACACTCGTTCTCATGATGTCGTCGCCGCTTCTCTTCCTCGAGCCGCCATACCAGATGGCGAGCCGGCTGCACCACCGCACCCCCGATCTGGGATCGGTCGCCCTCCTCGACGCCGTGCCGGAGCGCCCGACCACCAGCGCGATCAAGGAGCAGCTCGACGCCGCCCCGTGGTGCCCGCTGTGCATCCTCGCCGACTCCGACTCGGGGATGCGCTCGACGCGACGGCTCGCCCGGACGTGCGTGGTCTTCGGACTCGAAGAGGACGGGGGGGGCGCGATCCTGCGCGCCGTCGGGTCGCGGCCGCGTCCGACCGTGACGGACATGGTGGACTGGCTCACGCGTCGCACCCGTCTCGCCACGATCGCGCGCACCCTGGCGGAGCTGCTCGCTCGCCCGCCCCTTCGCCGGGTGGAGGTGTCACACCTCCCCTATAGCGTACGCGAACAGCTGCGGCAGCTGGGGGAGTGGGGGGCGATCGAGTGGCAGCGCGCGGCCGTCCTGGCCGAACTCGCGGCCGATCGCTCGACGCTCAACCGGATCGTCGCGGGGAACGACTCGCTTTCCGACGAGTCGAGACGGTGGATGCACGACCTGCTGGGTGTCTCGGAGCGCGAGTTCCACCAGCGTCACGGGTGGGAATGGGTCCTCGAGGCGTCGCTGAGGCGCTCAGGGTTCTTCGAGCGAGCCGGGCAGGGGGGGCGCGCCGTGCGTGCGTTGCGCGCCTATCGCGTCGTCGCCCCGTTCGCCGGAGTCGCTGAGGAGCGCGCCGAGGGGCGACGGGCCACGGCGTAGCGGGAGGGGCGTGAACCGTTGGCGGGAGTTGTTGGCGGGAGTGTGGTGGGGTGAGGCGGGGTGGAGATGGGCTGGGAGGAGAGGGTGGTGGGGAGGGGGCGAGGCATGGTTGAGGCGTGAGGGCACGACTCCAACACGTTGCCTCGCGGAAAGTCAGCACGGCGTGCCGGTGCCACACCCGCGGTCCGTGCGGTGCGGAGCGGTTGTGAGTGGGGGCTCTGTTGTGCCAGGGCGGGGCGGGGGCGGT
>MEDZ01000065.1 GCA_001724275.1 Gemmatimonadetes bacterium SCN 70-22 | reverse complement strand
CTGGCCGACGTGTTCCGCGTCACCGCCTATCGCACCGGGCACGAGCATCGCATGATCATCGTGCCTTGGGCCGGCGTGTGAGCGCGATGGAATCAGATATCCGCCAGCGCCAGCGCCAGACGCTCGAGCGCCGCGTCGTTGAGCGGCAGGCCGAAGCGCAGCAGATCATCCGCCCAATCGAAGCGCCGGCACCAGATTCGCCGTCGCGCCAGCGTCGTATGATAGGCTGACGCATGGCGATGCCTGACCAGACGAAACAACGCCGTGCCACCGACAGCCGCAAACCCGGCGGTCTGCAAGACAGCGTCGAGCTTCGCGGCCTGTTCGCGCAATTTATCGCGCGTCTCGCTCGCCCATCGCTCGTTCTGCAGGTGTCGGTGGAGAAGGGAGGAACGCATCACGTCGTGGAGGTTGGCTGTGCAATCGCAGTGGCGCGTCGCTTGTGTGCGCATCCCCAGGTTCCCGATCGCCGCGGTGTGGCAGCGCGCAATCGTCGAGGGGAACGGGTCGCTCCTGATGCCCCCGGGGTCCGACGAACAACTCCTCCTGCCGATGGGATTGGAGGACGTGGTGGCGCCACGACACATGGCGCCCCAGCACATGGCGCCCCAGCACATGGCGCCCCAGCACATGGCGCCACGCTCGCCCACAAGCGACGTTGCGCCGAACCGGCCATCGGGCGCGACGAATTCCTCCTGCCCCCCCGGCGGAGCGGGGGGCGGGAGCGGGGCGACGACGCCCACCCCCCCCGGCGCGAGCCCGCGCGCCGCAATGCCACCGCGCCCCGGGGGGCCTAACGCCCCCGGCGCACCTAACGCCTCCGGCATCCCTCACGCCTCCGGCACCCCTCACGCCTCCGGCGCGCCTCACGCCTCCGGCGCGCCTCACGCCCCCGGCGCACCTAACGCCCCCGGCGCACCTAACGCCCCGGGCGCACCTAACGCCCCGGGCGCACCTAACGCCCCGGGCGCACCTAACGCCCCGGGTGCCGGCGGCGTCCTCCCGTCCCCCTCCTCCCCCCCACCACCCCCCCTCCCTCACTGGGACGCCCTCCCCGTCGCCCTCCTCGAGGGGCAGCGGGTGCGCGCAGCGACGGCGGCGGCGGGAGACGCGCGGATCCGGGCCGGGATGACGATCGCCGAGGCACGCTCACGCTGCGCGTCGCTGCGCGTGGCCCACTGGGACGAGGAGACCATCGCCCGCGCCGTGACGCGGGCCAGTGCCGCCTTCGTGCAGGCGAGCCCGCAAGTCACCCCGGCGGCGGGGGCCCCGGGAACCTGGTGGATCGGGGCCAGCGGGCTCGACGCGTTGGGCGGCGAGGCGGCACTGGCCCGGCGCCTCCTCGCCATCGCCCGGCGCTGGCACCCGGGGGCGCGCGTCGGGATCGCCGACTCCTGCGTGGCAGCGCGCGCCGCCACCTGGGCCACGGGACATCCCGCGCGCGAACTCCGGCGCGCCGCAGGCACGCACGCAGGCACACACGCAGGCGACGCTCCGGACGACGCAATCGTCATCGTCCCCCCCGGCGGCTGCGCCCGCTACCTCGCCTCCGCCCCGCTGGGGTTGGTCCCGATGGACGAGGAACTCCGCGAGACACTGCAGGCACTCGGCGTGCGCACGGCGGGAGCATTCGCGACACTGGCCACCGAGGACGTGGAACGCCGCTGGGGCGCGAACGGGGTGGCGGCATGGCACCTGGCGCGCGGTGAAGACCCACGGCGCCCCGTGCTGGCCCGGCTCGACGCCCCGCGCGCGGTGACCGCCGAGTTGTCGCCGAGCGTCCCGACCATGGAGCCGATCCTCTTCCTCGTACGGGCCGCTCTCGATCGTTTGGTCCAGGACCTGGTGCGGGACGGACGGGCGGCGGCGGTCGTGGCCATCACCCTCTCGCTCGACGACGCACGCGGGGCCCTCCCTGCCCCCACGCACACCCACACCGTCACGCGCGAGGTGCGCCTCCCGCGCCCCCTGGCCCGTGTGGCCCCGCTCCTGGAGCGGTGCCGGGCCCTCCTGGAGGAGTGGACGCTGCAGGCGCCGGTATGCGCCGTCGCCGTCGCGGTGACGGCGACCGCACCGCTGCAGGGCGCCCAGGGCGAACTGCTCGACCCGGCCTGGCGTGACCCGGCCGCCGCCGACGCCGCCTTCGCCCGCCTCCGCTCGGCGTTAGGCACGGGCGCCATCGTCCGCCCCGTGCTGCGCGACACGCACCGGCCGGACCGGGCCGGGGCATGGGAGCGCGTCGAGGAGGTGGCAAGCGCGCAACCCGACGGGAAACGGGAATCAGGAGACGGGGGTGCGGCGTGGGGCGCCGCGTCCGCGACGAAGCAGCAGGAGACGACGTCCACGTCGCCTTCACGCACCGACGTACCGCGCACCGACGTACCACGCACCGACGTACCGCGCACCGACGTGCCACGCGAACTCTCCCTCGTCCGCGAACGCTCGCCGGCCGCCTATCGCCCTCCGGGAGGGGAGCGCCCGGCGGCGCCCTCTTCCATCTCTCTCCCCCACCCCCCAGCCCTCCGCCAGCTCGACCCCCCGGAGCGCGCCGAGGTGCGCACCGCCGACGGCATCGCCGATGGTCCCCCGCGCGCCATCCGCTGGCGACAGCAGGTGATCAAGGTGGGGCGCGCCATCGGCCCCGAACGCCTCACGGGCGACTGGTGGGACGCCGGCTACGCCCGCGACTACTGGCGCTGCGAGGATACCACCGGTACCACCCACCTCGTCCTCTACCGCGACTGCACCGCCAGCGGCAACGCCTGGTACATCCACGGCTGGTACGACTGATCCCCGTCGCCCCCTCTCGTCTTCTCGTCTTCTCGTCTTCTGTTGTTCATAGAACTCCACTGCCACTCCGTCTTCTCCCTCCTCGACGGCGCCTCCGAGCCGGAGGCGCTCGTGGCGCGCGCGAAGGCGTTGGGCATGCCGGCGCTGGCCCTCACCGACCACGACGACCTGGGGGGAGCGGTGCGCTTCGCCCAGGCGGCGCGCGAGGCCGGGATCGGCGGGATCCTCGGCTGCGAACTCACCCTCGAGGTGGACGGCACCCCCACGCACCTCGTCCTCCTGGCCGAATCGCGCACGGGGTACGGCAACATCGCCTCGCTCATCACCCGCGGGCGGATGGACAACCCGCGCGGGAGTCCGCGCGTCACGCTCGACACCCTGGCCCGGCACGCCGACGGGATCTTCGCCCTCACCGGGTGCCCCGGGGGCTGGGTCCCGTCGCGCATCGCCGCCGGTGACCTCGACGGGGCGTGCGAAGCGGCCGCCACCCTCCTCGACCTCTTCGAGGGGCGCCTCGCCATCGAGGTGTGGGACCACCACCTCCCCGAGGAGCGGGCGCTGGTCCGGCACCTCATCCCGCTGGCGAAATCGTTAGGCATCCCCTGGGTGGTGACCAACGACGTGCACTACGCCCTCCCCACGGGACGCATCGTGCACGACGTGCTGTCGACGCTGCGGCACGAACGGACGCTCGACACGATGGGGAGGCGCCTGCGCCCCAACGGAGAGTGGTACCTCAAGGGATACCAGCAGCTGCAACGCCGCTGGCGCGGCGATGACGCCGGGCTGCGGGCCAGCACCGCCATCGCCGAACGGTGCACCTTCCGCCTCGAGGACCTGCGCCCCTCGCTCCCCACCTTCCCCCTCCCCCCCGGCGTGAGCGCCGACGAATACCTCGCCCGCCTCGTCGAACAGGGGATGCGCGAGCGCTGGGGCGACCGCTGCACCGACCGGCACCGCGCGCAGGTGGCGCACGAACTCCACACCATCCGGCGCCTGGGGCTCGCGGGGTACTTCCTGATCGTGTGGGACATCGTCCGCTTCGCCCACCGCGAAGGGGTACTCTGCCAGGGGCGCGGCTCGGCGGCCAATTCCGCCGTCTGCTATTGCCTCGGCATCACCGCCGTCGACCCCATCCGTCTCGAACTCCTCTTCGAGCGCTTCCTGAGCGAGGAGCGGCAGGAGGCCCCCGATATCGACATCGACTTCGCCCACCGCGACCGCGAGAAGGTGCTGCAGTACGTCTACGAGCGCTACGGGCGCGAGCATGCCGCCATGGTGTGCGAGCAGATCACCTATCGGGGCCGCTCGGCGGTGCGCGATGCGGCGCGCGTGCTGGGATTCTCGGTGCAGCAGGCCGACGTGCTGAGCGCGCTCAGCGATCGCTTCTCGGCCCGGGCGACGGCCGAGGCGCTGCGGACGGGGACGGCGCCCGCCGACATGCTGGCACGCGAGTACGACCTCGACCCGCAGAGCGACCGCCCCGGGATCCCCGACGACCCACGCAGGAAGCAGGAGGAGTGGAGCGCCGAGCGGCTGCTGGCGGAGCGCGTGGGACAGGGGATGGTCCACGGCACCGAGGCGGTGAGCCGGATGCGCGAGGAGAAGGAGGCGCACAGGCGATCGAAGGGCTACGAGCCGTTCGGCAACGCCAACGCGCAGGTCACGCTGCAGCAGAACGCCCGCAACCGGGCGCTGGCCGGGCGGCTGGAGGCCGGGGGGCAACCGTTAGGCACCCCATCCCCCCGTCCCCCATCCGGCCTCGCCTCCACCATCCTCTCCCAGGCCGGCCTCGACCCGAACGACCGCCGGGTGCACGTCCTTCCCGACATCGTCGAGGGACTGCACCAGGCACCCCGCCATCGCTCCATCCACGTGGGCGGCTTCGTCCTCACCGCCGAGCCGCTGCGCACGGTGGTCCCGATCGAGCCGGCCTCGATGCCGAACCGCACGGTGATCCAGTGGGAGCGCGACGACCTCGACCCGGTGGGGCTGGTCAAGATCGACTTGCTGGGCCTCGGGATGCTGACGGTGCTGCAGGACTGCCTCAAGTACATCCGGGCGGCACGCGGCGTGACCATCGACCTGGGGCAGCTCGACATGACGGACCAGGCGGTGTACGACGACCTGTGCGCCGCCGACACCATCGGCGTCTTCCAGGTGGAGAGCCGGGCGCAGATGAACACGCTCCCGCGCCTCAAGCCGCGCTCCTTCTACGACCTGGTGGTGGAGGTCGCCCTCATCCGCCCGGGACCGATCCAGGGAGAGATGGTGCACCCGTACCTCCGGCGGCGCGCCGGCGAGGAGGAGGTGACCTACCCGCACCCCGCGGTGGAGCCGATCCTCAAGCGCACGTTAGGCGTCCCGCTCTTCCAGGAGCAGGGGATGCAGGTGGCGATCGCCGCCGCTGGCTTCACCCCCGGCGAGGCAGACAACCTGCGCCGTGCGATGGGGCACAAGCGCTCGCGCGAGCGGATGGCGGCCATCTGCGAGAAGCTGATCACGGGGATGGCGCGCAACGGGATTCCCGAGGACGTCGCGCGCCGGATCTACAACCAGATCAACGCCTTCGCCGACTACGGCTTCCCCGAGTCGCACTCGGCGAGCTTCGCGCTGATCGTGTATGCCTCGGCCTACCTGCGGCACTACTACGCGCCGGAATTCACCGCGGCGATCCTGAACGCGCAGCCGATGGGGTTCTACTCGGTGGGGACGCTGATCGAGGACGCCAAGCGGCACGGCGTGGAGGTGCGCCCGGTCGACCTCACGTGCTCGGCGTGGGATCACGCGCTGGAGCTGGCGAGTGGCGACGTGGTGGTGCCGAGGGGAGTGGAGGTGGGGATCCGGCGAGGGGTGGACGCCGGTGCGGAGGGCAGCGTTAGGCCCGACGGAAGGCGGGAGACGGAGGAGAGTCAGGAGACGGGAGACGGGAGATGGGAGCGCGCGCGGAGCGCCGCGCGCGAACACGCGCGAACACGCGCGCGAACACGCGCGCGAACACGCGCGCGAACACGCGCGCGAACACGCGCGCGAACACGCGCGGGACGGGACGCCCGCGCCGCGGGCCCCCGCCGTGCGCCTCGGCCTCCGCCTCGTCCACGGCCTCGGCGCCGCCGCGCGCGAGAAGCTCGAGCGTGCCCTCGGCGAGGGCCCCTTCCGCGACATTACCGACGTCGTGCGGCGCGCCAACCTCGACCAGCGCGCCCTCCGTGCCCTCGCCGAGGCCGGGGCGTTCGACCGCATGGTCCCCGACGTCCCCCCCGCCGAACGCCGGCGTGTCGCCCTCTGGCGCGTCCTCGAGGCGGTCCGCGGCGATGCGGGCCCCCTCGCCCCGTCGCGCTCGCGCCCCACCCGCCCTCCCCTCCCGGCCATGTCGCGCCTCGAGACCACCGACGCCGACTATCGCCTCACCGGCCTCTCGCTCAACGGCCACCCGATGCGGCACCTGCGCGAACTCCTCCGCCCGAACGGCGTCCGCACCACCCGCGAGCTGCAACAATCCGGGCGCGACGGCGAGCACGTGGCCCACGCGGGGCTCGTGATCTGCCGCCAGCGCCCCGGAACGGCCAAGGGCTTCGTCTTCCTCTCGTTGGAGGACGAGACCGGGATCCTCAACGTCGTCGTCACCCCGAGGCGCTTCGAACGGCAGGCCCTCATGATCTCCACCTCTCCCCTCCTCCTCGTCCGCGGGACGCTGCAGGTGGAGGGCGGGGTGGTGAACCTGCGGGGCGAGCGCTTCACCCCACTCAAGGCCGATGCCGGCGAGGCGTGGGCCCGGAGTCACGACTTCCACTAGCCGACGGCCGGCCGCGACAGGCGCCAGCCGCAGCGCAGGATAAGGCCGTTCTAACGCCGAGACGGGAGGACGAACGCCGCCTTCCGGCTACGCGTACTTTCGGGAGCGCCCCACGATCCCCCTCCCCGCCACCGCCCTGGTGAAAGCGACGTGCCTGCCCCCCGCCCCCCTGTCTCCCCCATGACCACGGCGCGCGCCGCCACGCACGCGGCCGCGCTCGTCGCCGCCCTCGCCCTCACCGCCCTGGTTCCGGCGCACGCCAGCGCGCAGCGCCCCGCGCCGACCGGCCCCGCCGCCCGCGGGCCATCGGCAGCTGCAATCCGCCCCGAGGGACACCGCGCGGCCGACGCACGGCGCGAGCTCCTCGCCATTCCCGTCGAGGCGGGCATTCGCGTGGACGGCATCCTCGACGATGCCGCATGGCGCCAGAACGCCCCGTCCTCCGACTTCGTGCAGGCGGAACCGCTGGAGGGACGTCCCGCGACCGAGCGCACCGACGTCTGGATCGCCTTCGATGCCGACTACCTGTACATCGCCGCGCACCTGCACGACTCGCAGCCGGACGCGACGATCACCACCGACATCCGGAAGGACTTCAAGGAGGAGGACCAGGACGACTTCGAGGTCCTCCTCGACACCTTCGGCGACCGGCGCAACGGCTACGTCTTCAGCACGAACGTCGAGGGGGCGCGTCACGACCGGCAGGTCGCCCTCGAAGGGCGCGAGGTGAACCAGAGCTGGGACGCCGTGTGGGACGTGCGCACGCAACGCGCAGCCGACGGGTGGAGCGTGGAGATGCGCATCCCCTTCCGGGCCCTGCGGTTCGACCAGGCCTCCCGGCAACCGTGGGGCGTCAACTTCTCGCGGCACATCCGCCGCAAGAACGAAGTGGACTTCTGGTCCCCGGTCCCGCGCGCCTTCAACCTGAATCGCGTCTCCCTCGCCGGGAACGTCGTCGGGCTCCGCGTGGGGAGCGCCGGCCGCGACCTGCGCGTGAAGCCCTACATCGCCGGGAACACGGTGCGCGCCCTTGGCACCACCACCGCCCCTTCCCCCCGCTTCTCCCGCGACGTGGACGTCGGCGCCGACCTCAAGGCCGCCATCACGCCCGGGCTGACGCTCGACGTGACCCTCAACCCCGACTTCGGCCAGGCCGAGGCCGACGAGCAGCAGGTCAACCTCACGCAGTTCTCGCTCTTCCTCCCCGAGAAGCGCGACTTCTTCCTCGAGAACTCGGGCGTGTTCTACATTGGCGATGCCGCCCGCAACAACCGCGTGAACACCGTCCCCACCCCCGACGAGGACAACCTCCTCTTCTTCTCGCGGCGCATCGGCCTCTCCTCCACCGGGGTGCAGGTTCCGATCGACGGCGGATTGCGCCTGACGGGTAGGCTCACCGAGTCATCGCGCCTTGGCATCCTGTCGATCAACGAGCGCGGCGACGACGCCAACCGGCGCGCCAACTCCAGCGTGTTCCGCTTCCGGCAGAATCTCGGGCGGGTCGGCAACGACCTCGGCGTCTTCGCCATGCAGCGCATCAACCTCGGGGGGCCGGACACCGGGGCCGTGCGCGGGCGCGGCGACTACGTCAATCGCGTCTACGGCATCGACAACAACCTGCGCCTCTTCCGCACCCTCGACTGGAACTCCTACGTCGTGCGCACCGAGGCCACCGGGGCCGGCGCCGGCGGCTACGCATGGCGCTCGACGGTCAACCGCGAGGGCAACTTCTTCCACGCCAAGGGCGGCATGATGCAGCTTGGCCCGGGCTTCCAGAACGACCTGGGCTACTATCGCCGCACCGACATCCGGAAGTACCTCCTCGATACCGGACTGCGCCCGCGCTCCGACTGGCTCCGCGCGCACGGCGTCCGCGAGTTCCACCCGCACATCGTGTGGGACTACCAGGAGGATCTCGAGACCGGCGACATGGTGTCGAAGAACCTGCACACCGGCTGGTCGGCCTTCTTCAACAACGGCGCCGTCGTCGAGCTCTCCGCCAACCCGCGCTACAATCGCCTGCTCGTCCCCTTCAAGCCGAACGCGAAGATGGCGGAGCCCATTCCCGCCGGGGGCTACGGCTGGACCGACTGGATGGTCTACATCGTCAGCGACCAGAGCCGCCCGATCTCCACCGACACCCGCATCATCTGGGGCGGGCTCTACGCGGGGAGCCAGCGCACCGTCAACGGCTCCGTCACGATACGCGCCGGCTACCGCCTGCGCGCCACCCTCGGCGTGCAACGCACCGCCGCCACGCTCGACCGCCCCAACGTCGCCTTCGTGAACAACCTCGTCACGGCCAAGCTGAACTACTCGTTCACCACGAACATGTTCATCGACGCCCTGTCACAGTACGACGAGGTGACCCGGCAGTTCAACGCCAACGTGCGCTTCAACCTCATCCACCATCCGTTGAGCGACCTGTTCATCGTCTACAACGACCAGCGCATCATCACCCCCGATGCCCCGGTCCCGGGACGCGCCCTGATCGTGAAGTTCACGCAGATGCTGGCGTTCTAGGATCGGCGAGCGCCCGACCCACCGCATGGCGCGCCCCGCACCCATACCCGCACCCACGCGGGAGCGGGGCGCGCCGCGTTCCGGTGGTCCGGCCTGGCGCCTCCCGCCTAACGCCCCCCGGCGAACTCCTCGAAGCGCTGGTTCCCGATGCGATAGCGCCGCCAGTCCTGGTAGTCGAAGTGCCACCACTCGGCCTCGTACACGGTGAACCCCTCCCCCTCCATCGCCGAGCGCAGGATCTCCCGCAACGCCCGCTGCCGCGACGTCCCCCCGGGATAGTCGGGATACGAGCGGTCCGACATCTCGTCATACCCGCCCGTGGTCACCACCGGCTCGCCGGTGCGCAGGTCGTACATCGTGAGGTCGACCGCGCAGCCGCGGTTGTGGCGCGAGCCCTGGGCGGGGTCGGCGACGAAGGTGTGCTTGTCTTCCGGCGTCCCGTCCCAGAACATCTTCGTCACGTACCAGGGACGGTAGCCGTCGTGGATCAGCAGGCCGTAGCCTAACGACTTCAGCTTCCGGTGCGCGCGCACGAGGGCCTCGGCGGCCGGGCGCTGCAGGAAGGCGCGCGCCTGGGTGTAGACCGGGACACTGAGGAAGTTGCGGTCGGTCGCGTAGCGCACGTCCAGCCGGATGGTGGAATCGAGCGTGGTGAGCTCGACCAGGTCACTCGGCCGGAAGTCGCCCTCCTCGACGGGCGGACGCGCGGCCAGCGCCTCCGAGCGCAACTGGTCCACCGGCTTCACCGGCGTGATGCGGAAGACGTCACCGTTCTCCCCGACCCAGGTGCGCCGGGGGAATGCCACGCTCGCCGCCACCACCTGCGTCGCCCGGCCATGTGCGTCGCGCGTGAAGACGAGCCGCTCACCGGCGTACAGCCCCGAGGGCGGGAAGGCATACACGTCGTCGGACACCCGGGTGAGGGGGTACTCGAAGAACCACTCGACGAGCGCCGTCAGGCGCCCTCCCTTCTCGAGGATATAGAGGACGTTGTGGTCCCACCCGTACTCCCCCACCAGGCCGCGCCAGGCCACCGGCGGCGCGGGAGGGAGCCGGGTGCCTTGCGGCTGGCGACGATAGCGCGTGCCATCGACGTACAGGGCGTCGCCGCGCCGCCAGACCCGCGTGCCGTACGACATGCCGTCGTCGGCCATCAGCGTGTCGCCCCGCCACTGGCGCAGCCCCTGGGGGTGGTCCATCGCCGTCGAGGACAACGTCGCGTGCGAATCGCGCACGACGACCTCGACCACCGTGTCCCCGCGCACGTAGCGCCCCGCGAACGCCGCGGCCACCGCGCGGGTCGTGGCCGCCGTCGTGTCGAGCGACGGGAGCGCCCGCTGCGCGCGCGCGGCCAGCATCAGCCGCAACGCCTCGTCGGCGAAGCGCGCGGTCAGCGCGTTCATCCCGTCCCGCGCCGCGCTCACCGCGACGCCGAGCTTCTCGTCAGGCAGGGCCGTCAGCTGGGTGGCGAAGCCGTAGATGGCCCCGCCGTGGCTCACCGTGCGCCGCCCCTCGAGGGCGCCGACCACGAACCCGATCCCGGCGCCGCGCCGCGCGCCGCGGGGCGCGTACTGCGGCTGCCACATGGCCTCGAGCGTGGCCGCCTGCAGCACCGACCCGCCGGCCCCGCGCCCCCCGGCAAAGAGGGCGCTCATGAAGCGCGCCAGGTCGGGCATCGTGCTGTACATGCTCCCCGCCGGCGCCATCCCCAGCTGGAAACCGGGGGCGTCGAAGGTGCGCCCGTGCAGCGTCCACATCTGTCCCTTCGCCAGGCGCGCGACCAGATCCAGACGGGGGTCGAAGGCGCTGGAGGCCAGCCCCAGCGGCTGCAACACCGCCTCGGCCAGGTACGCGGGAAACGGACGACCGCTGTGCCGTTCCAGGAAGTATCCCACGACCGCGATGGCCGCGTTGGAATACTTCCGGCGCGTCTCCGGGGGATAGACGAGCGCCGTCTGGTTGAGCGACGCGACCGTCGCCGCCAGCGTCGTCCCGCGATCGTCGAAGTAGTGCCCGGCCGGCGGCTCGCGCACCAGCCCCGAGTAGTGCGACATGAGCTGGCGCAGCGTGATCGCCTTGCCCGACGGATTGCGCGGGCGGAAATCCGGCAGGTACCGCGCGATGGGGGCATCGAGATCCACCTCGCCCCGCTCCACCAGCTGCATGACCCCGATGTCGGTGAACAGCTTCGAGACCGAGCCCACGCGGTACACCGTCGTCGCGTCGGCCTGTCGGTGGGTGGCTGGGTCTTCCTCGCCGAATCCCGCCGCCCACACCGTCTGCTGGTCGTCGACGAGGGCGATGGAGAGGGCGGGAATGGCCTTGTCGCGCATTTCGCGCTCGATGAAGGCACTGAGCCTGCGCGCCACCTCGGTGTAATGCGCATCGGGGCCGATGGTCCTGGCCTGGGCGCCGGTACGCGCCCACGGCGCCAGCGTCAGGGCCAGGGCAGTCGCGACGGCGGCCGCGCGCCGGCGCCGCGTCGTGGGCACGATCATCACGGGCGTTCCTGGTTGCGGGGGTGAGGAGGAAGGAAACGCACCGTGCCCCGCAGGCGCAATGCGCGTCCACGGGGCACGGGGGTGTGAGTGGGGGACTCACGAACTACGCATTGCCCGGCGGCCTAACCCGCGATGCCCGGGTTGTTCAGCCGCTCGACGTCGGGAAGCGGGAGGCACTTGTTCGCGCCGTAGGTGCCGCCGCCATTGGGGAACGGGGCGCCGACCGCCGGCTTCAGGGGGACGTTGAAGCGAATCGTGTCGTAGAGCCGGTGTCCCTCCACGAACAGCTCGCGACGACGCTCCTCCTGGACCTGCGCCTGGATCTCCGCCTCCACCGTGCTGGCGAACGGCGCGAGCGAGTGGCGCGCGCGCAGCTGGTTGATGATCCCGACCGCCACCTGTCCGCCAGCCACCTCGGCCTGGATCAGCCGGGCCTCGCGCCACGTGGCGACCGGGAGCGGGTCGGTGAGCGACTTGTACTTCTGCTGCGTCCACAGCCGCACCGTCGGCATCGACGCCCCGCGCCCGGCATCCACCACCGGGACGCGCGGGTCGGGGACGCCGTTGACCGTCAGGTTGCGATACTGCGAGTCGACGGTCACGGTCCCGTTGGTGTTGTTGAAGCGGAACAGGCGATTCTCGGCTCGCCCCGCGGCGGCGCTGGTGCGGGCGTTGAAGACGAAGTTGTCGGGCACCTGCGCGGCATCGGCCGCGGCCTCGGCCTTCTTGCCCAGGTTGATGCGGGCGCGCGCACGCCCGACCAGCGCCATGCTCTTCACGTCCGCCGGCACCCCCGGCGTGTCGATGGCGCGGGTGAAGCGCTGCTCGGCGAGGGCGAAGACCGCCGCCGGCTGCAACTCCGGCCCGAGGTCGAACGCGGCAGAGCAGAACATCTCCCCCATCATGATGTACGAGTAGCCGGCGTAGGCGGCCGAGCGGGCGATCAGGGCCGCGCGTCCCGGCACCTCCGTGTCCGACCATCCATCCAGCAGGCGCAACGCCTGGTCGGACTGGAAACGGGCGGTCGAGATCGGCGTGTAGACACCGAAACCGCCGCACCCGCCGGTCGAGTACAGCGACGTGGAGGGGAAGTTGGTGCGGCGGTCGATGTCCCAGGTGGCCGCGTTCGCCTGCGAGTCGGAGAACTCGTCGGTGAGCGTGGAGCCCGTCAGGATGAAGTTGCCGTACGCGCACTCGAAGTCGGCCACCGCACCGGCCACCAGCACCGGGGCGTTGGCGGCGTTGAGGAGCGTCGACTCGAGGATGCGGCTCGGGGCATCGGCCTCGAGCAGGGTACTGCACGCGGTCAGGGCTCCGCTGCCGATCGAGGCGGCCGCGAGGGCCACTCCCGTCCGGGCAATCCGCCGCGCGCGCGAAATGGAGCATCGGGTCATCATGCTATCTCTCCTGGCGTCGTCGAACGGAAGGGGTCAGAACGTGAGCGAGAGCGAGAACATCACCTGGGCCAGTGGCGGCACCTGGGCCTGCTCGGTGCGCGCGAACTGCTCGAGGGTGAAGAAGTTCTCGGGATCGGTGCCCCCGTAGGACGTCCACAGCGCCAGGTTGCGCCCGGACAGCGTGACGGACCCGGTGCGCGCCCCGACGAGCTGGGCCCAGCGCGGCGCCATGGTGTACCCCACCGAGACTTCGCGCAGCCGAGTGAAGCTCGCGTCCTGGTAGATCCAGTGGCGGAGGATGTTCGACGACTGGATCTGCGCCACGTAGACCGGGTCGTACTTCTCCGGCTCGAGGTTGGCGAGGCACTGGTTGAAGACCTGGCAGCGCGCGCGGTCGTTGTTGTTCAGGATCCGGTTGCCGCCCTTGAAGTCGAACTGTGCGTACAGGCGCCACGAGCGGTACAGCGTGACGGTCGAGTTGAACGATCCCTCGAGGCTCGGGTCGGGACGCCCGATGTAGACGCGCGGTGCGTTGGGCTGGCCGGAGGCCGTCAGGCATGCCACCGTCCCCCCCTGGCCGTCGTCGCACATCATGTTGATGGCGCGCTTCGACACCGGGTCGTAGTCGGCCTTCACGACCTTCAGGTCGTAGTAGGAGGCCACCGGCTTGCCGATGATGTGCCGCTGCGCGCCGACCTGGATGAACTTGGTCCCGTTCTGGTCCACGGCCAGCGGCAGGTTGCCCAGGTCGGTCACCTCGTTGTCGTTCTTCGAGATGTTGAAGCCGAAGTCGACGTTGAAGTCGTTGCTCGAGTACGCGTTGAAGCGCGACGCCAGCTCGACCCCCTGGCTCCGGATCCCGCCGATGTTGATGAATCGCGATCCGGAGAAGCCCGACGACGGCGCGACCGACTGCGACAGGATCCCGTCGGTGGTGTTGCGGCGGTAGAACGTGAGGTCGGCGCTCAGTCGCTCGTTCAGGAAGGCGCCGTCGAAGCCGAACTCGATCTCCGAGCCGCGCTCCGGCTTGAGGTTCGGGTTCCCGAGCGACTGCGGCGTCACCGCCGAGCCGCCGTCACCGCCGGTGGTGGCGGCGTAGGTGCGAAGCGCCGAGTTGACCGCCGGCTGCTGGCCGGTCTGGCCGTACGCGGCGCGCAGCTTGAGCTGGTTGATCCAGCCGAGCTTGAACCACGGCTCCTCGTTGATGACCCAGGTGCCGGCAATCTTCGGGTAGGTCGTCCAGGAGAAGTCCTCGCCGAACGCCGAGTTGTTGTCGACGCGCACGGCCGCGGTGACGTACATGCGGTCGTTGAGGTTGAACTGCTCCTGGCCATAGAAGCCGAGCGTGGAGTTCTCGAAGAAGTCCTCGCCGCCGAAGGTGGTCGCCGCGGCGTCGACGAGCGTGAGTCCGCCCGCCGGGAAGCCTTCACCACGCGCCGACAGCGCGTACGTCTGCCGCTTGAAGTACTGCGCACCGAAGGACGTCGACGTCTGGAAGCCGAAGAGCACCTGCTTGAGGGTCGCGGCATAGTCGAGCGAGGTCACCGACAGCTCGCGCCGGCGGGTGAGCTTCGTCCCGTTCTGGTCCGTCGGGTTCCCGAAGAACTGGCGGAAGAAGGGACCCATGCGCTGGGTCTGGTTGACGTTGTTCTCGCCGGTGAAGTCGTTGCCGACGACCAGGCGCTGGCTGAGCCACGTTCCCAGGCGATGGTTGACCTGGACGGATCCCGTGGTGCGCTTCACGTCCTGGAACTGCTTGAACGCCCCCCAGAACGCCTCCGGCGGGGCGGAGTAGTATCCGCGGCGGAGCTTCTCGGCATCGGTGATCGGCGCCTGGCCGAAGTAGAGCGAGAACCACGCGCCTCCGCCGGCCTCGAGCGGGACGTTGATGCTACCCTGCATCGTGTTGAACGACGCCTGGATGTCGAGCGACTTGTACGGCGAGATGGAGACGTTCCCCGCGCCGGCCCAGCGCCACAAGTGGTTGGTGGGCTCGATCCCCTTGTTGTTGTCGTAGGTGCCGGTGAAGTTGTACCGGGCGACGTCGGTCCCCCCGTTGATCCCGAGACTGTAGGCCTGCGAGAGCCCCGCCTGGAAGAGCTCCGCGCCGCGCGCCTCCTCGACCGCCACCGGATTCCACGTGGCGATGGAGCCGTCGGGCATGCGACGGTACGTCTTGCCGATGCGCCCCTCGGCCCCCTGGAACCAGTTCTGCCCGAGTCGGGTGTTGAGCGACGTGACGGCGCGTCCGGCCTTGCCGCGCTTGGTGACGATCTGGATGACGCCGTTGTTCGCCTCCGTTCCGTACAGCGTTGCCGCTGACGGGCCCTTGATGACTTCGATGCTCTCGATGTTCTCGGGATCGAGGTCGTTGAGGCGCGAGATCACCCCCGACGAGAAGAACTGCGAGCGCGGCCCCTCGGAGACGTCGTTGGGGACGCGAATGCCGTCGATGTAGATGAGGGGCTGGTCGTTGAGCGAGAGCGACGCGGCCCCGCGCACGCGGATGCGCGGCCCCGAGCCGACGGCCCCCGACCCGCCCATCAGGACCACCCCCGGCGCGCGCCCGTTGATCAGCCCCGAGACGTCGGGCGACGGGGCGATCTGCTGCACCGAGGCGGCATCGACCTTGGTCACCGAGTTCCCGATGGCGCGCTTCTCCACCGGCTCGGCCGTCCCGGTGATGACCAGTTCGCTGAGCGTCGCCACCTGCTCGGTGATGGTCACGCGGATGTCGGTGTGGCCGACGCGCACCACCTGGGACGCGGGGCGGTAGCCGATGCGTCGCACCTGCAGCGTCACCTGCGTCCCGCTCACCCCGGTGATGCGGAAGCCGCCGCTGGCGTCGCTGAGGGCTCCCAGCGACGTCCCCTCGACGGAGACCTGGGCGCCGTCGACCCCGCGCAGGGTGCGGGCGTCGACGACGGTCCCGGCGACCACCCCACCCTGGGCCCGGGCGGTCGTCGGTGCGAGGGCGGCAAGTATCGCGAGCAGGGTGGACCAACGTCGCAGTGCCGCTGGCACCGGCGCGGGTCGCGCTGGGCCGATCCGACAATCACGCGTCATGTGGCTCCTCCGGGGGCGGTGGGGGTGGAGCCGGCGGGGCGAGCCGGCAGGGGAGAGTGGAGTACGCGGAAATGTATACAATTCTAGCGCCAAATTGGTAGGCGTTCATGGGCGCGTCAACCCGGGCGCGTCAACCCGGGCGCGTCAACCCGGGCGCGTCAACCCGGGCGCGTCAACCCCGCGGGCCCCGCCGAGGTCCCCCTCCCCCCGCCGGCGCCCGCACGCCGGCGCCGCTCTCCCTTACCCCGCCCGTCCCGCCCGGCGCGACCGCCACCACAGGTACGCCGGCGCCCCCAGCAGCACGACGCCGATCCCCAGCGCGGACTGCCGCGGCTGCTCCACGATGGTGTTGAGGACGATCGCCGCCGCCGCGAGCACGAACACGACGGGCGTCACCGGATAGCCGGGAACGCGAAACGGCCGCTCCGCCGCCGGGCGCTTGATACGCAGCGCGATCACCGCCGCCGCGCCCAACGCATAGAAGATCCACCCCACGAACACCACGTACGTCAGCAGCTGCTCGAACGTCCCGCTCAGCGCGAGGACGATCGCCCACGCGCAGCTGGCCATGATCGCCAGCGCCGGCGTCCCGAAGCGCGGGTGTACCTCCGCCAGCTGCCTGAAGAACAGGCCGTCCCGCGCCATGGAGTAGTACACCCGCGGCGAGGTGATCACGGTGGCGTGGGCCGCGCTGTACATCGAGATGATGATGGCCAGCGCGATGACCCCGCCCGCGGCGGGACCCAGCACCTGCGCCACCGCCTCGCCGGCCACGCGCTCCGACGCCGCCACCCGCGCCGGCCCCAGGGCCGCCAGGTAGGCGAAGTTGGCCACCAGGTAGATCACGATCAGCGTCGCCGTGCCGAGGACGATCGCCCGCGGGAAGGAACGCTGCGGGTCGGTCGACTCCCCGGTCGCGAAGGTCACGTACTGCCACCCCTCGTACGCCCAAAGCACCGCGATGATCGAGAGCCCCACCCCCGAGAACGACGCCCCGGTGACCGGGGCGGCGGCCGGGGCCGACGCCACCGCCGCGGACGCGCCCCCGTCGCCTAACGCGAAGAGGATCGCGGACATGAGCAGGATCGCGACGACCTTGATGCCGGTCGCCATGTTCTGCACGGACGCGCTCTCGCGCGTGCCGCGCACGTTGATCACCGCCATCAGCACGATCAGCGCCGTCGCGATCCCCTTCCTCGCCACCGGCGACAGCACGGCGAACTGCCCCATGTAGTTGGCCGCCGCCACCGCCAGCGTCGCCACCGTCCCGCTCCCGATCACGAAGAACAGCGTCCAGCCGTACAGGAACGCCGGGAACGCGCCGAACCCGTCGCGAATGAAGGCGTACAGCCCCCCCGATCCGCGGTCCATGGCGCCCAGCTCGGCGTACGAGAGCGCCCCCAGGAGCGACAGGAGGCCGCCCACCAGCCAGACCGCGCTGGCCACGGGGACGGACTCCCCGCTCTGGCGAAGGACGGTCGACGGGACGAGAAAGATCCCGCTCCCGATGACGTTCCCGATGACGAGCAGGGTGAGGTCAGTCGTGCCTAACGTGCGTTTGAGCGCACCGGTCATGGATCGGCCGTGGTTGGGGTCGCGGAGGAAGCGGGCGGCAAGCTGCCCCGCGGGCACCGCGCCCGCAAGGGTGCGCCCCGGCCGGCGCGCTCCCTACGCCTCCAGCGCCTGCAGGTCGGCCGGAGTGTCGATGTCCCGTGGCGCGTCCGCATCGACCGCGACCCGCACCACGCGATCGCCCATCGCCGCCAGCAGCGTCCGCGCCCCGGCATCGCCGGCCAGCGCCCGCAGCCGGCGTCGCATGGTCCCGTCGAACAGCACCGGGTTCCCTTGCCCGTCGCGGTAGATCGGGACGACGGCCGCCGCGTTGCAGCCGCGCCACGCCTCGGCCAGCCGCCGCAGGACGTCCACCTCCACGAAGGGCTGGTCGCCCAGCGCCACGAAGAAGGCGTCGCACGTGGCGGGGAGCGCCTCGACCCCGACGCGCAGCGAGGCGCTGAGGCCGCGCGCCGGCTCCGGGTTCACCACGACCTCGGCGCCGGTGCCGGCGAGCGCCCCGCGCACCCCCTCGGCCGCCCCGCCCCCCACGACCACGACCGGCGCGGCTCCGGCGCGCACCAGGCGGTCCACGACGTGCCTAACGACCGGCACGCCGCGGAGCGGCACGAGCACCTTGTCGCCGCCGAACCGCTCGGCACGCCCGGCCGCCAGCACCACGGCGCCGATCACGCCCCCTCCTCCATCGCCCGCCGGTGGAGGTGCACCGCCGCGTGCATCACCGTCAACGGCAGCCGGATGCAATTCATCCGCATCTGCGGGATGCGCGCGTCCAGCGACCGCAGGATGTCGTCGACCAGCAGCGTCTCCACCTCGTCCAGCGGCGCGTTGCGCACCAGGTCGGTCAGCATCGACGCCGAGGCGACACAGATGGCGCATGCATTGGCCGTGAAGCGCGCGTCGCGCACCACGTCGCCGTCGAGCAGGAGCTGGATCCGCACCCGGTCCCCGCACAACGGGTTCGCCCCCTCCTGCGAGATCGTCGCGTTCGGCAGCGCCCCCTGGTTGTGCGGATGGCGGAAGTGCTCGATGACGATGGGGCCGTAGGGCGTGCTCATCGTCACTCCACCGCGCCGCGCTCGCGCGCCGCGCGATATGGCGGAAAGCGGAACGCCATGTCGCGCGTCAGGAAGCCGCCGTGCCCCAGCGCCGCCACCTCGCGCGCCCCCACTCGCTCGCCGGTGAGGAGGCGCGGGAGGACGAGGTCGAAGACGGTGGCCTGCGAAAAGAGCCCACAGGCCGGCATCCCGACGATCGGGACGTCGCCGGCCCGCGCCAGCCAGAAGAGCGAGCCCGGGTGCGCCGGCGCGCCATGCCGCTCCATCGTCGCCCCGATGCGCGCCAACGCCTCGAACGCGGGGTCGAGCGGGTCCATGGGGCGCGACCCGGCGAGCGCCACGATCTCGGCACCCTCCGCCAGCATCCGCGCCAGCCCGGCGGCCACGGCGCCCGGCTCGGGCGGCACGAAGGCCGGGGACAGGAGTCGCGAACCGAACCACTCGACCTTCTCGCCCAGCGCCTGCTCGAAACGCGCCATCGCCCGCGCACCTAACGATTCCTGGACCACGGCGCCGATCGTCACGGGCCGGAACGCCCGCACCGCCACCACGCCGCCGGCCGCGCGCGCCGACGTCTCGCCGCGCACGAGCGTCGCCTCGTCGATCGCGAAGGGGACGATCTTGGCGCGCGCCACCACCTCGCCGCGGTCCACCACCTGCCCGTCGTACAGCGTGTAGATGCAGAGCCCCTCGACCAGGTTCACCTCCTCCAGCGCCGCCCGCCGCACCTCGAGCAGCCCCCGGTGCATCGATTCCAGCGGCCACGCCCCCGCGCCCGGCGCGCGGACGGCGACGCCCGCCCCGGCCGCGGCCGTCGCCAGGCGGCTCCCCGCGACCCCCTCGAGGACGTCGCCGGGCCCCGGGACCAGGAGGTGCAACTCGCGCCACGCAAGGGGTTGCAGCTGCTCGATCACCGCCGCATCGAGGACGCCGCCCTTGGCCAGGACCACCCGCCCCGCGGCGTCGCGCACGTCGTGGGCCACCACCTGCCCCGGCGCGAGCGCCTCGCTCCCCTCCTCGCGGGTGTGACGGAAGGCCCTCACTCGGCGCCTGCCCCCCCCGCCCGCCGGCGGTCGCGCATCGCCCCGCCCCCCCGCCCGCGCTCCACCGCTACCGCCTCGGCGAGGACGCTCAGGGCGATCTCCGCCGAGCTGCGGGCCCCGATGTCGAGGCCGATGGGAATCCGGACGCGCGCCAGTCGCTCCGGCGCCACCCCTTCCTCGGCCAGGAAGTCGAGCATCGCCTTGCCGCGCCGGGTGCTCCCGAGGCAACCCACATACGCCGCGTCCGACGCCAGGACCGCGCGGAGCACCGGGAGGTCGTACTTGTAGTCGTGGGACAGCAGGACCACGAGCGTGTGCGCCCCCAACGGCAGCCGCTCGGCGATTTCCGACGGCATCCCCACGATGAGTTCGTCGACGGCGGGAAAGCGCTCGCGCGTGGCGAAGCGCTCGCGCCCGTCCACCACCACCGTGCGCAACCCCAGCACCCCCGCCAGCTCCACGAGCGGCATCGCCACGTGCGTGGCCCCGAACACGACGAGCGTGAGGGGTGGGGCGTGCAGCTCGAAGTACAGGCGCACCGCCTCCCCGGCGGCGCGCACCATCGCCGTCCCCGAACGGGCACTGCCAAAATACGCGCTGCATGCCGCGACCGCCGCGGCATCGAGCGCCGCGTCGCCCAGCGTCCCCTCGCGCCCGCCGGGCTCGAAGACGACGAGGCGATCGTTCCGCCCGTCGAGGGGCGCGACGATCACCGCGCGCCGCCCCGCCTCCACCTCGCCCCGTGCCACCCGGAGCGCGCGAGCGATCGGATCGGCCGGCTCGGCGGCGTTGACCGGCTCGATCAGCACCTCGACCGACCCGCCGCAAGTCATCCCCAGCGCCCAGGCGTCCTCGTCGCCTAACGACATCTGCACCAGCGCCGGCCGCCCTTCGGCGAGGACGCGCGCCGACTCCTCGATCACGCGGGCATCCACGCACCCGCCAATCGTCACCGCGCCGACGATCGCGCCGCTCGCGTCCACCCACATCTTGGCCCCCGCCTCCTTGGGCGACGTGCCGTCGGTGGCGATCAGGGTGGCGACCGCGGCCGGTCCGGGCGGGAGGGAGAGCGTGTCGGTCATGACAGGAAGATGGCGATGCGGCACCCGGGGTGGCGAGGGGAGCGACGCCCGGTGGCCCCTACAGGGTGAGGTGGCGCACCAGGCGCTCGAGCGCGTCGAGGTTGTGTCCCGGCGCCAGGATGTCGATGTACGGGAGCGCCGCCTGCATGCCGCGGGTCGCCGGGGTGTAGTCGGCCGCGCCCATCAGCGGGTTCAGCCAGATGACGCGCCCCGCACGATCGTGCAGCGCGTGCATCGCGGAGGCAAGGTCCTCCGGATCGCCGACGTCCCAGCCATCACTCAGGACGAGGACGATCGTGCGCCGGTCGACGAGCGCCGCGTGGCCTTCGATGAAGGCCTGCAGGGAGGCCCCGATGCGCGTCCCTCCCGAGAAGTCCTGGACCTCGCGCCCCAGGTCGCGCAGCGCGTCGCGGTAGCGCACGCCCTGCAGGAGCGGAGTGAGGCGCGTGAGCCGAGTGGAGAAGGCGAAGCTCTCCACGCGGGCAAAGGTGTTCTGCAGCGCGTGGAGGAACTGGAGCAGGACGCGGGCGTACAGCTCCATCGACCCCGACACATCGCACAGGGCCACCAGCGAGGTGCGGCGCCGCTTCCGCGACCGGCGCTCGAGGCGCAGCAATTCCCCCGCGGTGCGGAGCGAGGCGCGCACCGTCCGGCGCAGGTCGATGCGCTCGCCGCGCCGCGCCGACTTCCATCGCCGGCTGCGCCGGAGCGCGAGCCGGCGCGCCATCCGACGGGCGAGCGCACGGAACGCCTCCTCGTCGTCGGCGCCGTACAGGGCGAAGTCCCGGCTGCCTAACGATTCCCGGTCGCTGGCGGCGCGCACCGGGATCACCTCCCCGGTCTCGACGTCGGAGGGCCTCATCCAGTTCTGCAGCGACACCGGGGGCGGCCGGCGCGCGCCCGGTGGCGCGTTGCCCGCGAGCTCGCGCCGCGGCCCGGGAAGGGGGATCGGTGACGCGACGCCCGCCGCGATGCCCCAGGCGTCGTCGAACGCCGCGTCGAACGCGTCGAAATCCTCGCGACGGTTCACCAGCACCGTGCGCAGCGCCAACCGGACTTCGTCACGATCCCCGAGGTCCACCTGACCCAGTGCTCGCGCCGCGTCGATCGACTCGGCGGGCGTCGCGGCGACCCCGCGCTCCCGGAGGGCGCGACACAACGACACGACGCGTGCCACGAGGTCGGCCGGGACCGGCGCGTCGTCGACGACAGGACGCTCGGCGCTCACCGGCTCACCCCCTAGCCGGCAAAGGACGCCAGGGCCGGGAGCCGCCCCGCGGCGAGCTCACGCTCCAGCACCTGGAAATCGCCGTCGTCCTTCAGGACACATCCCATCGTCTCGCGCACGACGTCCACGTCGAGGTGGTCCGCGTGCAGCGCCACCAGCGCCGCCGCCCAGTCGAGCGACTCGGCAATCCCCGGGTGTTTCGCCAGGCGCATCTTCCGCAGGGATTGCAGCACGCCCGTGATCTCGCGGGCGAGCTGCTCGCTCAGCCCGGGGACCTTCGTGCGGACGATCCGCAGCTCCTTCTCGAAGCTGGGATGATCGATCCACAGGTAGAGACAGCGACGCCGCAGCGCCTCGGACAGCTCGCGCGTGCGGTTGGACGTCAGCACCACCACCGGGCGTGCCTCGGCACGGATCGTCCCCAGCTCCGGGATCGTCACCTGGAAGTCGGAGAGGATCTCGAGGAGGAAGGCCTCGAACTCCTCGTCGCTCCGGTCGACCTCGTCGATGAGGAGGACGGGCGGGCGTCCCGTGTGCGTGATGGCGGCGAGCAGCGGGCGCTTGAGGAGGAACGACTCGCTGAAGAGCGAGGCTTCCTTCTCGGCCAGCGTGCCGGGGGCGTGCTCGCCGAGCTTGATGTGAAGGAGCTGACGCGGGTAGTTCCACTCGTACAACGCCGTGTTCGCGTCGAGCCCCTCGTAGCACTGCAGGCGGATGAGGTCGGCGCCAAGCGCGCTCGCCAGCACCTTGGCGATCTCGGTCTTCCCGACGCCCGGATGCCCCTCGACCAGCAGCGGCTTTCCCAGGGCCGAGGCGAGGAAGATCGATGTCGCGATCTGGCGATCGGTGATGTACGCCTCGCGCTCCATCACCTCCTGGATCCTGCGAATCTCGTCTTTCACCAGAGCCTCACCTCGCGCCTTTCCCTCGCATGGCGTCACCCGACCACGACGGTCGGCGCCCTGGGGAGAAGAAGTCAGGAATTCCCTCGTTCCGCCGGAGAATCGCCCGATGTAACGAGTCCGTCACACCGGGACACGTCGGTTCGTGACCGCAGCGTTCGTAACAGATTTCCTCGTGAATTGTAACGGCCGCCACGTGCGGCCGCCGCGTGCGTGATGCCCCGCACCCCTTCTACCCCCCGGACCATTTCCAGTCTCATGCGTTCGATCAATCGGGTCGCCATCCCGTTCACCGTCCTCCTCCTCATGGCCGCTTCCGCGGAGGCACAGCGGGGTCGGGCGACCCCGGCGCGTGCCGCGAACCGGGACACGACGTTGGCGTCGGCCGGCGCCGAGGCGGCACCCCGCGCCGTGGTGACGCACGATTCGACCACGCGACGCGACGCGCAAGGGTCGGCCGCACAGAAGCCCGGGGCCAGGCCCTGGTATGAGAAGATCTCGTTGCGCGGCTACACGCAGGTGCGCTACAACCGGCTGCTCGAGACGAACGAGGGGCTCTCCTGCGCGCAGTGCGACCGATCCATCGGCAACAACGGCGGCTTCTTCCTTCGGCGGGGGCGCCTCGTGTTCAGCGGCGACCTGCATCCGCGTGTCTCGTTCTACATCCAGCCCGACTTCGGGGCCGAAGCGGCGGGCGGACAGAACTACCTGCAGATCCGCGATGCCTACTTCGACGTGAACCTCGACGCGCGGAAGGCGCACCGGCTCCGCATCGGCCAGAGCAAGGTGCCGTACGGCTTCGAGAACCTGCAGTCGTCGTCGAACCGCCTCCCGCTCGACCGCAACGATGCCCTCAACAGCGCCATGCCTAACGAGCGCGACATCGGGGTGTTCTACTACTACGCCGGCGCCGAGGCCAGGAAGCGCTTCCGGATCCTGACCGACAGCGGGCTCAAGGGGTCGGGCGACTATGGCGTGCTCGGGGTGGGGGTGATGAACGGCCAGACGGCGAACCGCGCGGAGGCGAACAACTCGCTGCACGCGGTTGCCCGCCTCACCTATCCATGGCGCCTCCCCAGCGGGCAGTTCGTGGAGACGAGCGTGCAGGCGTACCGCGGCCGTTTCGTGGTGCCGTCGAAGTCGAGCGGCGTCGCCGCGCGCCCCGAGTACGACGACGAGCGCATCGCCGCCACGCTCGTGTGGTATGCGCAGCCGTTCGGCGTCGTCGCCGAGTACAACTGGGGGAGGGGGCCGGAGTTCGTCGCCGCGACGCACGCCATCGAGGATCGCCGGCTGCAGGGTGGCTTCGTGCAGTCGATGTACCGCTGGCAGGGGCACGGGCAGGTGATCCAACCCTTTGCCCGGCTGCATTCCTACCATGGCGGGAAGAAGATCGAGCAGGACGCGAAGCACTACGAGGTGCACGAGTTCGAGGCGGGGATCGAGTGGCTCCCCTTCAGCGCCCTCGAGCTCACCGCGCAGTACACCGTTTCGGACCGCGTCTTCGAGGACAATGCGACCATCGGCAATCGCCAACAGGGGCGCTTCCTCCGGCTGCAGGCGCAGTTCAACTATTGAGGAGAGGGGAGACGGGAGGGGGGAGACGGGAGGTCGGTGGCGCGAGTGGG
>MEDZ01000064.1 GCA_001724275.1 Gemmatimonadetes bacterium SCN 70-22 | reverse complement strand
TGGTCAACAGCGTCGGCGCCGTGGAGCACATTCGCTGCGCCACGCGCGGTGAGGGTGCCTGCGCCTGGCGCGCCGAATGGAAACCCACCGCCGCGCAGGAGTAGCCATGCCCCGCCTCAGCCCCGAGTCGCTCCCCGACATCCAGCGCGCGATCGCCGACGCCGGGCTCGATGGCTGGCTGCTGTACGACTTCCGCGCCTGCAACCCCATCGCCCGCGACTTCCTGGGGATGGTCGAGGCGCACCTGTCGCGCCGCATCTTCGTCTTCATTCCGCCGCGCGGCGTCCCGGTCGCCATCACGCACAACATCGAGCAGGGGGCGTGGCGCGACTGGCCGACCGCCTGGCGACGCGAGCGCTACTCGTCGTGGCGCGCGCTCGACGCGATGCTGCACGAGCTGGTTGGGGGGAAGCGCGTGGCGATGGAGTATTCCCCTGGCGACGCCGTCCCGTACCTCGACCGCACCCCCGCCGGCGTCCTCGAGATGGTGCGCGCCGCGGGGGCGACGGTCGTGACCTCGGGCGAGCTCGTCTCGCGCTTCTACGCCACCTGGACCGCCGATGACCTCGCGGCCCACCGCCGCGCCGCCGAGCACATCGCGCAGGTCGCGCACGAGGCCTTCGCCCACGCCGGCGCCATGGCGCGCGCCGGCACCCCGGTGGCCGAGCACGTCCTGCAGGCGCGGATGATGGACGCCTTCACCCGCGCCGGGCTGGTGACGTATGCGCCGCCCAACGTCTCCGTCGGGGCCAACGCCGCCGACCCGCACCACGACCCCTCCCCCGACCGCCCCGAGGTCATCACCGTCGGGAACGTCGTCCTCATCGACCTCTGGGCGCGCGAGCCCGGGCGCCCGTACGCGGACCAGACGTGGATGGCGATCGTCGGCGCGCCCAGCGAGCGCGCCGTGCGCCTGTGGGAGGCGGTGCGCGATGCGCGCGACGCGGCCATCGCCCACCTCGAGCAGCACATTGCGGCTGGCGACATCGTCCGCGGGGCCGACGTCGATGACGCGGCGCGCGCGGTGATCGAACGCGCCGGCCTGGGCGAGTACTTCACCCATCGCACGGGACACTCCATCGACGCCCGCGAGATCCACGGCTCGGGTCCCAACCTCGACAACCTCGAGACCCGCGACGAGCGGCTCCTCATCCCGGGGGTCGGCTTCTCGATCGAGCCGGGCGTCTACATCCGCGGCGACATCGGCCTCCGCACCGAGGTCAACGCCTACGTCGGCGACCGCGCGCTCGTCATCACCCCGGTCGAGATCCAGCGGGACCTCATCGTTGTCTGAGCTCCGCCGCGAGCTCGGCACCTTCTCGGCGGCGCTCCTCGTCGTCGGGGGGATCATCGGGAGCGGGATCTTCTTCACCCCCGCCGAGGTGGCGCGTGCCCTCCCCAGCGGCGCCTCCATCCTCGCCGTCTGGGTGCTGGGCGGATTCCTGGCCCTGGCCGGGGCACTGACCTACGCCGAGCTCGGGGCCATGCTCCCGGACGCCGGCGGGCCGTACGTCTACATCCGGCGAGCCTTCGGCCCGCTCCCCGCCTTTCTTTACGGATGGATGGTCCTGCTGAGCATCGCCTCCGGAGCCATCGCCGCGGTGGCGATGGGATTCGCCGGCTATCTCGGACGGTTCGTCGCGCTGGCGCCGATGGGAGGGGAGCTGGGCGTCGCCGCCGCCACGATCACCGTCCTTTCGATCACCAACCTCGTCGGGCTCCGCCCTGGCGTCGTGCTGCAGAACGTCCTCACCGGGGCGAAGATCGCCGCCCTGGCGGCGCTGATCGTGGCGGGGTTCGTCCTCTGGAACTCGATGGGAGCCCCGCCGGTCGTGGCGGATGCGCCTCCACCGCGCGCCTCGCTCGCCAGTGGCTTCGCCGCCGCCTTCGTCGCCGTCCTGTTCACCATCGGCGGCTGGCAGCAGATGAACATGGTGGCCGCCGAGATCCGCGACCCCGAGCGCACCATCCCGCGCGCGCTCCTGATCGGCATCCTGATCGTCGTCGCCATCTACCTCGGCGCGAATGCGGTCTACCTGCGCGCGCTCGGGCGCGACGGCCTGGCCGTGAGTCCGGCCGTCGCGGCCTCCGCGGCATCGCGCATGATCGGTCCGTTGGGAGCGAGCTTCATCACGGTCTCGGCGATGATCTCGATCCTCGGCTTCGTGAACGTCGCCATCCTGGCGAATTCACGGCTCCCATATGCCATGGCGCGCGATGGCGTCTTCTTCCGCGCGGTGGGGAAGATCCACCCCCGATTCGGGACCCCGCACGTCGCGATCCTCCTCTGCGGAGGGTGGTCGCTCGTCCTCCTCCTGGCGAGCCGAGGGGAGATCGGTGCGCTCCTCAGCGGGGTGGTCTTCGCCGATTGGATCTTCTTCGGTCTTGGCGCGGCGGCGGTCTTCGTGTTACGGCGAACGATGCCCGACGCACCTCGTCCCTATCGGGCATGGGGCTACCCGGTCGTGCCGGCGTTCTTCGTCCTGGCAGCGGGCTTCGGCGTGTTGAGCGCCTTCGTCGCGGCTCCGCTGACGTCGATGCTGGGAACCGCGATGCTGGCGGCGGGGATAGTAGCGTTCAGGTGGTTCGAGCATGGTGCCGGGGCGTCGCCCTCCGCCGGTTCGGAGCGCTGACTGACCGGACGGTTTATCGTCAGCATGGCAGGGAGGGAGGATGCCGACTTACACGTACGAGACTATTCCCGAGCGCGACGGCGATTTCGTGGAGCGGTTCGAGCTTCGCCAGGGGTTCGATGAGGCGCCGCTCTCGACTCACCCCGAGACCGGCGCTCCGGTGCGGCGCGTAATCTCCGGGGGGATGGGCGTCATGACGAGAGGTGCGGGGGCGGATCTCCCCGATCCGGGAGCTGGCTGTGGCCCGGGGTCGTGTGGTTGCGGCCGGTTCTGATCGATTGATTGCCTGACCGATAAGAAAGGGGCACCCGGTGAGGGTGCCCCTTTGTCGTTTTCCTCGATGCTGAGCTTTCGGTCAGCCCACCGCCCGCGGCTGACGCGACACCGCGTCAGCTCCCCAACCAGAGCCTGATTTCGTAGAGCTCTGGCCGAACGCCGAGTCCGGCTGCGTATGCGGTCTCGACGTCCTCGAGGAGTTCGCGCGGCTCGATCTCGAAATCGTCGCCCACTGAGTTGTAGGTGTGGCTGCTCCACTCCCTGACCCGCACGAGCCCGTGGTATGGCCGCCCGACCAGGAGGAAGCGTTCGGGTTGGCCGGAGTTTCCGGCGATCTGGATCGAGAGGAACTCGTCGGTACCGACGGAGAACTGATCAGGCAAATCCACGGTCGTGCACCTGGGGTCATCCCCCGAGCCGCCGATCGACCACCATGGCGACGAACAGCAGGGCGAGGTAGAGGAGCGAGTACTTGTACGTCCACCAGGCGGCCTTGGTCCAGATGGCCTCGCGCCGGATGCGCATCACGCCGTGCAGGAGGAGGGCGCCGAGGATGGCGGCCGACACGAAGTAGAGGGGGCCGAAGGCGCCGAACGCGACGGGGAGGAGGGTGAGCGGGAGGAGGATGAGCGTGTACCAGAGCATCTGGTTCATCGTCTCGCGTTCGCCCCAGAGGAGGGGGGCCATGGGGACTCCTGCCTTGCCGTAGTCCTTCTGCTTCAGGAGGGCGAGCGCCCAGAAGTGGGGCGGGGTCCAGTAGAAGACGATGAGGAAGAGATAGAGCGCCACCAGGTCGATCGTGCCGGTGACGGCCGCCCACCCGACGAGGGGAGGAAAGGCCCCTGCGGCTCCGCCGATGACGATGTTCTGCGGCGAGGTGCGCTTGAGCCAGCGGGTGTAGATGAAGACGTAGAAGTAGAAGCCGGCCAATGCGAGGCCGGCCGTGAGGACGTTGATGTAGCGTCCCAGGAGCCAGGTGGCGAAGACCGCGAGGGCGACGCCGAAGGCGAGGACGACGATCGGCGCCATGCGCCCGCTGGGGATGGGGCGGAGGCGGGTGCGCGACATGACGTCGTCGATGTCGCGGTCCATGTACATGTTGACCGCGTTGGCGCCGCCGGCCATGAGGTAGCCGCCGATGGAGACGACCAGGACATCGAGCCACGACGGCGTCCCCGCCACGTACATCGGGGCGATGGTCGTGACGAGGAGGAGCGAGATGATGCGCGGCTTCGTGAGGGTGATGAAGTCGCGCATCGGGCTGACCGGGCGCGCGTCGCTCATGTTCGTGGCCCGACGTCGACCGGACGCCCCTCGATGGCGTGGGGGGCGGCGCCGGGCGCGTCCCCGTGCGCGCGCGCGTTCCCCGGGAGGGAGCGCCACGTCCATCCCAGCAGGAGGGCCAGGAGCGCGGCCGGAAGAAGGACCCAGAAGAACTCGCGCACGCGCGCGAAGGTCGATGGCGAGGCGCCTGGTGTCAGCCCGGCGACCGCGGCGCGGACCACGGCAACCTGGGCGACGAGGCAGATCGCGACCGACAGCCAGAAGAGAATCTCGGAGAACGACGCTGGAGGCACGAACGCACTGGCTGGGGAAGGGAGGGGCGGCGCCCCGGGGCGAAAGGTGTATGTGGGGGGACGGGGATTCAACCGCGACGTGGGGACGGGCGACTGTTTCGGCGGTGCGCGCGCGGCGCACGCATTGGCGATTCCCACTCCCCGAACTTGCGCGCGGCGGGTAGCATTGCGGCCATGTCGACACCCCCTCAATCCCCAGAGTCCGCGCCGGCCACCGGCGCGCTCCCGCGCCGCATCGGACTGTGGAGCGCGGTGGCCGTGTGCATCGGCTCGACGATCGGTTCCGGCATCTTCCGCTCGCCCGCCGGGATCGCCGACAAGATCCCGGGGCCGCTCCCCCTGCTCGCGATCTGGGCGGTAGGGGGGATCTTCGCCCTCTGCGGCGCCCTGACGCTGGCCGAGGTGGCCTCGCACATCCCGCAGACCGGCGGGTTCTACGCCTTCCTGCGGGAGGGGTGGGGGAGGCTGTACGCCTTCCTGTTCGGCTGGGGGCAGCTGACGATCGTGCGCGCCGCGGCGTTAGGCGCGATCGCCATCACCTTCGCCGAGTATTTCCTGCGGGTGATCGGCTTCGACCCGACGGTGGCCCCCTACGACCAGTACGCGCGCTACGTGGCGGCGGGGGCGATCTTCGTCACCGCCATCTTCAACATCGTGGGGGTGAAGTGGGGGACGGCGATCACCAACGTCACCACCGTCGCCAAGTTCGGGGGGCTCGCCTTCATCGTCGTGGCCGCGCTCGCCATCGGGCTCCCCAAGACGGGGGGGCACTACACCCCGCTCGTCCCGGAGGGGAGCTTCGTCCTGGGGAGTGCGGGGCTCGCCCTCGTCTCGGTTCTCTGGGCGTATGACGGCTGGGGAGACCTGAGCTACGTGGCGGGCGAGGTGAAGGATCCGCAGCGCAACCTCCCGCGCGCCCTCATCGGGGGGACGCTGGCGGTGATCGTGATCTACTGCCTGGCCAACCTGGCCTACCTGGCGGTGCTCCCGGTCGAGCAGATCCGCGTTTCCAAGCTGGTGGCGGCCGACGTCGCCGAGGTCGTCCTCGGGCGTCCCGGGGTGATCTTCGTCTCGGTCACGGTGATGCTGTCGACCTTCGGGACGTTGAGCGCCGTCCTCCTGACCTCGCCGCGGGTCCTGTTCGCGATGGCCGACGACGGGATGCTGTTCAAGCCGATCGCGGCGGTCCACCCGACCTACAAGACCCCGTACATGGCGATCGCGCTGGTTGCCTTCCTGGGGCTGGTCTACGTCCTCTTCCTGACGTTCGAGAAGCTGGCCGACACCTTCGTGATCGCGATGCTCCCGTTCTATGCCGGGGGCGTGGCCGCGGTCTACCGCCTGCGTGCCCGCCCGGGCTACGTCCCGAAGTTCCGGACCCCGGGCTACCCGGTGGTGCCGGCGGTCTTCCTCCTGTCGGTGGCGATCCTGCTCGGGAACGCGCTGATGGACGAGGGGAGCCGGGCGTGGACGGCGGGGATCTTCGCCGTCCTGCTGGCCGGGATCCCGGTGTACCGGATCTTCGTGACCCGTTCGCGGGGGTGACGTGGCGCCGGGAGGGCGTGACGAGCCGTTTACATTGCTTCCTTACGCCGCTCCAATGTCGAGGGTAGGTTTTCTACTGCCGCGGGCGGCCCTGCCGCCCCCGGCTGCGTGCCGGTGCCGCCCAGCCGGGGGTGCCTGCGCGACTGCAGTGGATCATTAGGTCGGCGTAGTGGAACTCCTCCTACACCCCCCACTTACCAACATGAGACTTTCTCGTCTTCTCGCGGCGCTCGGGGCGATGGCCCTGTCGAGTGCCGGCGCGGGCTGGTCACGCGCGAACGCGCAAGGCGTGACGACGGCGTCGATGACCGGCTCGGTCGCGGCGTCGAATGGTGTCCCCGTCGCGGGTGGCACCGTCCAGGCGGTGCACCTCCCCTCTGGCACCGAGTATCGGGCCATCACCCGCGGCGACGGGCGCTTCACGATCCCGGGCATGCGCGTCGGCGGGCCCTATCGCGTCACGGCCCGGGCACTCGGCTTCCAGCCGAAGGTGCGCGAGGACCTGATGCTGACCCTGGGGGTGTCGACCGACCTGCAATTCGTGCTGGAGCAGGCGGCGACGACGCTCGAAGCCGTGGCGGTGACCGCGACCGCTGGCCCGTTCAGCTCCACGCGAACGGGGGCCGCGACGACGGTCAGCCAGGACGTCCTCGCGACGATGCCGACCATCTCCCGCACCATCGGCGACTTCACGCGCCTCACGCCGCAGGCGGTCGGGACGTCGTTCGCCGGGCAGGACAACCGGTTGAACAACATCACGGTCGACGGCTCGTTCTTCAACAACTCGTTCGGCCTCTCCGGAACGCCGGGGGGACGCACCGGGGTCTCGCCGCTCCCGCTCGACGCGGTCGAGCAGATCCAGGTCAACATCGCCCCCTTCGACGTGCGCCAGGGGAACTTCGTGGGCGCCGGCGTGAACGCGGTGACCAAGAGCGGGACCAACGAGTTCTCCGGCTCCCTCTACGGCGTTCGCCGCGACCAGGACTTCGTCGGCACCAAGGCCGGGAAGCTGGCCTTCAACCCGGGGACGTTCAACTTCGGCCAGATCGGCGCCCGGCTCGCTGGCCCGATCGTGAAGAACAAGCTGTTCTTCTTCGTCAACTACGAGAACGACGGGCTGGAGACACCGGGCACGACCTACCTGGCCAACACCGGGTCGCAGACGGTGGAGGGGAACGTCACGCGCGTCCTGGACTCGGACCTGAAGGCGGTCAGCGATTTCCTGAAGCAGAACTTCCAGTACGAGACCGGGGACTACGCCGGGTGGCAGCTCAAGACGCCATCGACCCGCCTCATCACGAAGCTCGACTGGAATGCGAACACGACCAACAAGATTTCGCTGCGCTACATCCAGCTGGACTCGAAGTCCGACAACCCGATCTCGACCTCCAGCTCGCTCGGCTTCGGCGGGCGGCGTGACAACCTGAACTCGATGTCGTTCTCGAATTCGGGCTACGCGATCCTCGAGAACATCCGTTCGATCGTGGGCGAGGTGAACTCGGTCATCGGGAACAACATGTCGAACAACCTCATCGTGGGTTACACCAGCAACGATGAGAGCCGCGAGCCGAAGGGGACGTTCTTCCCGCTGATCGACGTCCTCAAGGACGGCGTCGCCTACATGTCGTTCGGCTTCGAGCCGTTCACGCCGAACAACCAGCTGCGCTACAACACCCTGCAGCTGCAGAACAACTTCTCGATCTACACCACCGACCACGACCTCACCTTCGGCGTCGCGGCCCAGCGGTACCGCTCGGAGAACGTCTTCTTCCCGGGGTCGCAGAGCGTCTACATCTACAACTCGCTCGCCGACTTCTTCACCGACGCGCAGGGTTACATCGCGAACCCGAATCGGACCACGTCGCCGGTGTCGCTGCGCCGCTTCCAGGTGCGCTACAACAACATCCCGGGATAGAAGGAGCCCTTGCAGCCGCTGGAGGTCATCTATGCCGGCGCCTACGCGCAGGACGAGTGGCGCGTCACCGACCGCTTCAAGATGACGCTGGGCCTCCGCTTCGACGTCCCGAGCTTCAAGGAGACGGGCTTCACCAACCCGCAGGCCAACGCGCTCACGTTCCGCGACGAGAACGGCGCGGCGGCGAAGTACCAGACGCAGAAGCTCCCCGACGCCAACATCCTCTTCTCGCCGCGACTCGGCATCAACTGGGACGTCTTCGGCGACCGCTCGACGCAGGTGCGCGGCGGAACGGGGATCTTCACCGGGAGCCCACCCTACGTCTGGATCTCGAACCAGATCGGGCAGAACGGGATCCTCACGGGCTTCTCCGAGATCAACAACACCACGACCCGTCCGTTCAACCCGAACCCCGACACCTACAAGCCGACGAGCGTGACTGGCGCCCCGGCGTCGTCGTACGAGCTCAACTTCACGAACCCCGACTACAAGTTTCCGCAGCTCTGGCGGACGAACCTCGCCGTCGACCAGAAGCTCCCGTACGGGTTCACCGGGACGCTCGAGTTCCTGTACGGCAAGGACGTGAACGGGGCGTACTACATCAACGCCAACCTCCCGGCGGCGCAGTCCAGCTTCACCGGTCCCGATACCCGGAAGCGCTGGACTTCCAACCGCGTCAACCCGAACATCACGGCGGCCTATGTCCTGAAGAACCAGGACGTCGGGTACTCGTACAACATCACGGCGTCGCTGGAGCGGGCCTTCCAGAACGGCTTCTTCGTGAAGGGGGGCTACAACTACGGCGTGGCGCGCAACACCATCGACCCCGGCTCCATCGCCGGCGGATCGTGGACCAACAACGCCATGGCCAACGATCCCAACAACCCGGGGGTCGGGTATTCCGCCACTTCGCCCGGCCATCGCTCGTTCCTCGCCTTGTCGTACCGCAAGGAGTACCTGCGCATGGGGGCGACGACGTTCTCGATGTTCGCCGAGCGCTTCACGCTGGGCAACACCAGCTACACCTTCAGCGGTGACCTCAACGGCGATGGCGGCTTCTCGAACGACCTCATCTACATCCCGCGCGGCACCAGCGAGATGAACTTCGAGCAGTTCTCCTCGTCGGGGAAGACGTTCACCGCTGCCGAGCAGGCGGCGGCCTGGGAAGCCTACATCCGGCAGGATGACTATCTGAGCAAGAACCGTGGCAAGTACGCCGAGCGTGGCGCCGTCTTCCTGCCACAGGCGTTGCGCGTGGACGCCAGCATCACCCAGGAGCTGTTCCGCGACCTGGGGGGGAAGCGCAACTCGCTGCAGCTGCGGCTCGACATCCTCAACGCGGGGAACCTGATCAACAAGGACTGGGGACTCGGCAGGCGCCTGGTCACCAACCAGCCCCTGATTGCCCGCGGCGCCGACGCGCAGGGGCGCGCACTCTATCGCCTGCGCAACATCGGGCCAAACCTCATCTCGAAGACGTACGAGCAGACGGCGGGAATCTTCGACGTCTATCGTCTCCAGCTCGGCCTGCGCTACAACTTCAACTGAGCCGGTTGGACAACGCATGAACCGAGGAGCAGGGTCGCCTTCCATCCGGGGGGCGACCTTTGCTCATTCGGAGGGCCCACGCGCCTGCCCGGGGTGCAACCACGGCAGCCAGAGCCGTCCGAGCGACCGCCATTGCGGCTGCGTGGCATGATGGCCTTCAACCCGGAACGCCGCGCACCAGGCCGGATGCCCGTCCCTCGTCGTTACGCCCTGCCACGCGCCTCGTGCGCCCCGCGGCGAGGGTCGCGATATCCGCGATTTCCGCTGGTCCCGCTGCTCCCGCTGGTCCCGCTGGTCACCTGGCTTGCGGCGTGCGCCGTGAGCAGGCCGCAATCGGCGCGCCGGGACCATGCGCCACCTCGCCGCGCCATCGTTGTCTCCTTCGACGCCTTCAACGAGCGGCGCATCACCGACACGGTCGATCCGGCGCGGATTCCGGCCATCCGCGCGCTGTTCGGCGCGGGGAGTTGCGCCGTGTCGGTACAGCCGGCCTTCCCGAGCGTGACCGCCGCGGGGCATGCGGCGGTGTGGACGGGAGGGTTCGGCAATGTGAGCGGGATTGCGGCCAACTCCCATCTGCGTCTCCCTTCGGCGGCCCACTCCATTCTCGAGACGGTCAACGGCTTCAGCGTGGCCGGATTGCGCGCCGAGCCACTCTGGATCTCGGCGGCCGCCACGGGGATGACGGTCTTCGCGCACCATGTGACGCAGGCACCCGGCCCGCCGGGCTATCCCGTGGATGACGGGGAGCCGCCCGACACGTTCCGGGTGGCGCGCGCACGCGCCAGGGAGGCGCTGGCGTCGTCGGGGCTCTCGGTGCTGAATGGCTACAACCGCGTCCTGATGGCCCCGCGCGTGGTGACGCAGCGTGACGTGCGCCTGGCAGCGGCGACGGGGTGGCGCGGCGTTTCCGCCGATGGCGCCGCTCGGGCGCTCGAGTTCTCGCTCCCGCTGTCCGGGGACGCGCTGGTACGCGGCGACACGCTGCACATCCTGGTGCGCGTGTGGCTGGCGGGCGATTCGGCGCAGCTGTACGCGGGGTTCGCGAGGGACCGCTCTCGCGCGGTTCGCGTGATG
>MEDZ01000063.1 GCA_001724275.1 Gemmatimonadetes bacterium SCN 70-22 | reverse complement strand
CTCCCCCTCCCCATCCCCCCGCCCCTCGTCAGGCACCAGGTGGTACTCGCGCAGCTTGCGGTACAACGTGCGCTCGCCAATGCGCAGCACCTCGGCCGCCTTTCGACGGTTGCCGCGCGAGTTGCGCAACGCCGCCTCGATCGCCGCCCGCTCCACCTCGGCCATCGTCATCCCCGGGCGCAGCGTCACCCCCTCCTCTTCGGGCACCGGCGCCATGGGCTCGATCCCCCCCGCCAGCCCGGGATACGCCGGCCCCGCGCGCACCTCCCCCAGCCAGTGCCCAGGCACCGGCTGCGTGGCCTCGTCCATCCGCCGGCGCAGCTCCTCCACCTGCAGCTTGAGCTCCACCAGGCTGCGCACGATGAACTCCAGCTCGCGCCCCTCGGCCCCCGCGTGCGCCCGCATCATGGCCCCGATCGGGACCGGCAACAGCCGCGACCCCCCCTCGCGAATCTGCGGCGGAATGTCCCCCGGCCCGATCTCGTGTCCGGGGGCCAGCACCACCATGCTCTCCACCAGGTTGCGCAGCTCGCGCACGTTCCCCGGCCAGGCATAGTCCACCATCAGCTGCATCGCCTCGGGGCTGATCCCGTGGAACGGGCGGTCGTGCTGCCGCGACAGCTCGCGCACGAAACGCCTGACGAGGATCGGGATGTCGCCCTTGCGCTCGCGCAGCGGCGGGAGGTACACGCGCAGCACGTTGAGGCGGTAGAACAGGTCGGCCCGGAAGGCCCCCTGCTCCACCGCCTCGCGCAACGGGGCGTTGGTGGCCGCCACCACCCGCACGTCCACCGGGATGGTCGCCGTCCCCCCCACCCGCGTCACCTCGCGCTGCTCCAGCACCCGCAGCAGCTTGACCTGCACGCTGGGGGGAATCTCCCCGATCTCGTCCAGGAAGATCGTCCCCCCGTGCGCCAGCTCGAAGCGCCCGATGCGCCGCTCGGCGGCCCCGGTGAAGGCCCCCTTCTCGTGCCCGAACAGCTCGCTCTCCAGCAGCGTCTCGGGCAGCGCCCCCACGTTGACGGCGATGAACGGCTTGTTGCGGCGCGGGCTGAGCTGGTGGATGGCGCGCGCCACCAGCTCCTTCCCCGTCCCGCTCTCCCCCTCGATGAGCACCGTGCTGCTGACGGGGGCGGTCTGCTCCACCTTGACCAGCACCTCGCGGATGGCGTCGGACTCGCCGATGAGCCCCGTGACCGCCGACAGGCGGCGGCGCTCCACGATGCGGCGCACCACCGCCGCCCCCTCGTCAGGCGGGACGGGCTTGGCCAGCACCTCCACGTAGCCCACGGCGCGCAGGCGCTCGTCGATGACGGGGTCGCGCACGTCGGCGAAGCCCACCACCGCCACGTCGTCCCACAGCAGCGCGCGCACCACCTGCACGTGCTGCGGGTCCAGCAGCCCCCCGGTGAAGACCACCACCTCGGGCTTGTGGCGCCGGATGGCGGCGCGGATGTCGTCCAGCGGCGAGACGACCTCGGTCTCGACCCCCTGCTGCTCCAGCAGGGCGTTGAGCCGCACCGCCGGCTCCACGTCGGTCAGGGTGATGAGGACGCTCATGCGGTGGGGGTGTCCGGGGCGCCGGGGGAGTGGTCGGTGGCCCGGTCGCGGACGATGGCCACGGCGTGTCGTATGACGGGGGCAAGCGCCGCCAGCCCGTCGCGCACCCCGCCGGTGGAGCCGGGGAGGTTGACGACCAGGGTGCGCGCGCGCGTCCCGGCCACGCCGCGCGAGAGGGCGGCGCGGGGAAAGCGTTGCAGCTCCAGGGCGCGCAGCCGCTCGGCGATGCCGGGGGCCTCGCGCTCGATCACGGCGCGCGTGGCCTCGGGGGTCACGTCGCGCGGCGAGAGCCCCGTCCCCCCGGTGGTGACGATCACGTCGGCCTGGTCGCCGTCGCACCAGGCCAGGAGGGCGCGGACGATCTCCACCGTGCTGTCGGCCACGATGCGGCGCGCCGTCACCGTGGCGCCCTGCTCCAGCGCCCAGGCGGCGATGGCGTCGCCCGACGTGTCGGCGCGCCCCCCGCGCGCCCCGGCGTCGGAGATGGTGAGGATGGCGACGCGCATGGCCGCCGCGGTGGTCCCCAATGCTGCAGCCGCCGCCTAGCGGTGCGACCCGTTCTTGTAGAACGGCGGCTTGACCACGGTGGCGGCCACGCGCTTGCCGCGGATCTCGACCTCGAAGCCGGTCCCTTCCTTGGCCGAGGGGGTGGGGAGGTAGCAGGTCCCGATGGGGATGCCGAGCGAGGGGGACATGGCGCCGCTGCACACCGTGCCGCTGGGGAGCCCGTCGCAGAAGACGGGGTAGCCGTGGCGGGGGATGGCGCGCTCGGAAAGGGTGAAGGCGACGAGCTTGCGCGCGACCCCCTGCTCCTTCTGCCTGACGAGGGCGTCGCGCCCGGTGAAGTCGCCCTTGGCCAGCTTGGTGATCCAGCCGAGGTTGGCCTCGAGGGGGGTGACGGTGTCGTCGATGTCGTTGCCGTAGAGCGCCATCCCCATCTCGAGGCGCAGCGAGTCGCGGCAGCCGAGTCCCGCGGGGGTCACGCGCGCGTCGGCGGTGAGGGCATTCCAGACCGTTTCGGCGTGGGCGGGGTCGAAGTAGAGCTCGAAGCCGTCCTCGCCGGTGTAGCCGGTGCGCGAGACGTGCATGGGGCCCACGCCGGCCACGCGCCCCATGACGAAGTGGTAGTAGCCGATGGCCGAGAGGTCCACGTCGGCCAGCGGCTGCAACACGTCCTTGGCCAGGGGGCCCTGGAGGGCGAGGAGCGCCACCTGGTCGCTGACGTCGGCCAGGGTGCAGTCGAAGCGGTGCAGCTGCTTCGAGATGTGGGCGAAGTCCTTGTCCTTGTTGGAGGCGTTGACGACCAGGAGGATGCCGTCGTCCTCGCGGTAGACCAGGCAGTCGTCCTCGAAGGTGCCGCGCTCGTTGAGGATGCCGGAGTATTGCACCTGCCCGACCTGGAGGGTGGCGGCGTTGTTGGTGGTGACGGCGTTGACGAAGTCCACCGCCTGGGGGCCGCGGACGGTGAACTCGCCCATGTGCGACACGTCGAAGAGGCCGCAGCGCTCGCGCACCGCCTTGTGCTCCACGGTGATCCCGGTGGGGTACTGCACCGGCATCTCGTACCCGGCAAAGGGGACCATCTTGGCGCCGAGCGCCACGTGGATGGCGTGGAGGGGGGTGCGCTTGAGGGGGGCGGAGGTGGACTGGTCCATGACGCCGTGCGGGCCTGGGGAGAGGGAGAGGCGGAACCGGGTGCCGATTTGGCAGTGGGAGGGAATATGGCGGGGGGGGCGAGGGGATGCCACCCGTGACCGGGATTCGTGCGGGGGGCGTAACTCGTTGCGCGTGCGCCATATCACGCCGCGTTTGGCGTGGGCAAAGGGGGCCACGAGGTCGTTACGCCCGTTGCGGCGCCCTCGTCTAGTGAAGTGACCACGAGGGTGCGCGGGGGCGAGAGGGCTCCCGGCGTCCCGAGGCTGTATGCCCCCTTCCAGGTGCAGCTGATGATGCAACTCAGGTTGCGGCGCGGGATGACGATGGTGGAGCTGATGATCGTCATCACGATCACGTCGAGCCTCGCCCTGCTGGCGGCGCCGCGCTTCAAGGCGCTGCGCGAGCGGAGCGCGCTGCGTTCGTCGCGCCAGCAGATCGAGGCGATGATCGCCACCGCGCGGGCCGCCGCCATCCAGAAGGGGCGGAGCGCGACGTTCTACGTGAACGGGCAGGCGGTCGGGGTGCGGGTGGTGGTGAACGACGCCGGGAGCACGGTGAACCTGGTGGCGCCGACGCGCCTGGACTCGTTGCACGGGGTGACGTTGACGCTGGGGGGGAGCGCCGACACGGCCATCGTCTTCTCGCCGCGCGGCTACGCCACGCCGCGGCTGGGGGGGACGGTCGTCTACACGCTGCAGATCGGGAGTCGCCGGGATTCCACCTGCGTGACGTCGATCGGGCACATCCTGGGACAAGCATGCGCCAAGTGACGAAGGGACGCCGCCGCGCGCGCGCCGAGGCGCGCCGCGGCATGACGCTGATCGAGCTGATGGTGGCGATGGTCCTGCTGGGGGTGGGGATGCTGGGGCTGGCCGGGTTGTCGCTGACGGTGGGGCGCCAGTTCGGGACCGGGGCGCGCCAGGCCGACGCGGCGCTGGTGGTGCAGTCGCGCATCGACTCCATCTCCACCGTGTCGTGCCAGACGCTGGCCCCCTCGGGGCCGGTGTCGGGGACGACGGTGACGCGCGGGATCACGGAGAAGTGGACCATCACCGACGGCAACGACATCAAGACGATCGTCGACACCGTCACCTTCAAGGGGCGCGTGAAGCCCCTCGTCTACACGAGCATCATCCCATGCCGCGACTGACGCCCACCGCCAGGCGAGCCGGGGGGCGCGCCGGGGCGCGCGCCGGGGGGCGCGCCGGGTTGCGCGCCGGGGCGCGCGCCGGGTTGCGGGGCGCGCGCCGCGGCTTCTCGCTCCCCGAGCTCATCATCACGCTCTTCCTCCTCTCCATCGTGGGGACGGCGATCGTGCGGGTCTTCACCAAGCAGCAGCAGTCGTACAAGGACACGGCGAAGACGGCGACGATGCGCCGCGAGCTGCGCATGAGCGGGATGCTGATGACGCAGGACGTCCGCTCGATCTCGAGCTCGGGGGGCGACGTGCTGGAGATGAGCGAGCAGCGGGCCGGCTTCAACGGGACGTACGGGAGCTCGATCGTCTGCGCCAAGGGGGCGAACACGCTGTACATCCCTCCCCCGGGGCTGGTGCACCACGAGCTGACCAGCTGGACGTCGTTCCCGAAGGTGGGCGACACCATCTACGTGTACAACGACTCGCTGCTGGCGGGGGCCGAGGACGATGTGTGGCAGAAGCTGGCGATTGCCGACATCGACAAGAACCTGGCCGCCTGCCCCGGGGCCCCGTTCACCGACCCCGTGCTCGACGCGCCGGCGGTGAAGCCGCGCTACAAGATCACGGTGAGCTATCCGTCGCCGTCGACGCAGATCGGCGACTCGGTCAAGGTGGGGGCGGTGATCCGCTTCACGCGCCCGATGCGCTACGAGCTGTTCCAGCCGTCGGGGAGCGGCAAGTGGTACCTGGGCTTTTCCGAGTATTCGGGCGGGGCGTGGACGGCGGCCGAGCCGGTGGCCGGGCCGTTCCGCCCGTTCGTTGCAGGTGACGGGACGCCGTCGGGGCTGCAGTTCCGCTACTACGACAGCCTGGGGACGCGCCTCACCAGCATCACCGACAAGCTCCGCCTGTCGCGCGTGGACGTGTACACGCGCGCCGAGGGGGGCGCGTCGGCCGTCACCGAGCGCCAGGGGGCGCTGATGACCGACTCCACCCTGTTCCGCATCGGACTGAGGAACTTCAAATGAGCGACGACGCTGTGGTGCTGCACGACGAGGGGGCCCGCGCGCCCCGCGAGGAGGGCGGGCGCCGTGGCGCCGCGCTGCTGACGGCGTTGATGGGGATCGTGGTGATCTCGATCATCGTGTCGGGGGCGTTCTTCACGTCGACCCAGGAGTTTCGCGGGGGGCGCAACCAGCTGGTGGAGCAGCGGGCCTTCGCGGTGGCCGAGTACGGGCTCAACGCCGAGGTGTCCAACTGGGACCGCGGGCGCAACCTCCCCGGGGGGATGCAGGTGGGGCAGGTCGATTCGTCGCGCGTGTACGTGGCGGCGGGCGACACGGCGCGGGTGCGCATCACGCGCCTGACGCCGAACTCCTTCTGGGTGGTGTCGGAGGGGTACGCGAGCATGCAGAGCCAGGCGATGGAGTCCAAGCGCGTGACGAACGCCTACGTGCGGCTGGCGTATCCGTCCATCACGCCCAAGGGGGCGATCACGACGGCGGGGAACGTCTCCATCACGGGGAGCGCCATGGTGGACGGCGACAACGTGAACCCGACCGGGTGGACGCAGTGCGATTCCATTTCCGGGGCGACCGTCCCGGCGCTCGTGGTGGGTCCGTCGGCGACCGTCAGCTACAAGCCGCAGAACATCGGATCCACCCCGGCCATGGTGCGGGACTCGGCGGCGGCGGACTCCAACACCTACGTGCGGTACGGGACCGAGAGCTGGAACTCGCTCACCTCCAACGCCGACATCAAGATCGGGGGGGGGATCTGGAACTCGAACATCGGCCCGGTCGGGACGGCCACCACGTGCGACGCCTCGGTGATCACCAACTGGGGCGAGCCGTTCCGCCCGGGGGCGGTCAAGGGGTGCTGGAACTACTTCCCGATCATCTACTCCTCCGGGTCGCTCAAGCTGAACGGGAACGGCTACGGTCAGGGCGTGCTGCTGGTCAACGGCGACTTCGAGATCAACGGCAACTTCGAGTGGTTCGGCCTCATCGTGGTGCGTGACGAAGGGGAACGGGACGGCGCAGGTCCACGGGGCGATCTACTCCGCCAACATGAACCTCGCCGATCCCACCAACTTCTGGGCGGGGAACCAGACGGTCCAGTATTCCAAGTGCGCGATCGAGAGCGCGCTGCGCGGCTCGGCGATCCTGACGCGGGTGAAGGAGCGGCACTGGTCGCAGCTGCAATAAGCGGCCGCCCCGGATCGCGGGGGAGTCGCGAAGGGCCCGCCTCGATGGAGGCGGGCCCTTCGTGTAGCTGGCGGGATGGCCGGCGGGGGCCGGGTGGCGCGGTGCGCGCGCCGCCCTACAGCGCCTCACCCCCCATCAGCACGGCCATGATGGCCTTCTGGACGTGCAGGCGGTTCTCGGCCTCGTCCCAGACGCGGCTCTGCGGGCCGTCGATGACCTCGGCGGCCACCTCCTCGCCCCGGTGCGCGGGGAGGCAGTGGAGGAAGATGGCGCCGGGGCTCGCCTGGGCCATGAGCGCGGCGTCGACCGTGTAGCCGGCGAAGGCGCGCTCGCGTTGCGCCTGCTCCTCCTCCTGCCCCATGGAGGCCCAGACGTCGGTGGTCACGACGTGGGCGCCGCGCACCGCCTCGCGCGGGTCGCGCACCAGGGCCACCGGGGCGTGCGCGCGGGCGCGCGCCAGGAGCTCGGCGTCGGGCTCGTACCCCTCGGGGCACGCCAGCCGCAGCTCGAGCCCGAGCCGGTAGGCCGCGTTGAGCCACGAGTTGGCCATGTTGTTCCCGTCGCCGACCCAGGCCACGACCTTCCCCTCCAGGGGGCCGAGGTGCTGGCGGATGGTGAGGATGTCGGCCAGGATCTGGCAGGGGTGGAGGTAGTCGGTGAGCCCGTTGATGACCGGGACCGAGGCGTCGCGCGCCAGGTCGACGACGTCCTGGTGGGCGAAGGTGCGGATCATGATCCCGTCGACGTAGCGCGAGAGGACCCGGGCGGTGTCGCCGATGGGCTCGCCGCGCCCGATCTGGACGTCGCGAGGCGACAGGAAGAAGGCCGCCCCCCCCAGCTGGTACGTCCCCACCTCGAACGAGACGCGCGTGCGGGTGGAGGCCTTCATGAAGATCATCGCCAGCGACTTGCCGGCGAGCGGCTTCTTGTCGTATCGCCCGGCGCGCATGGCCTCCGCAAGCCCAAACAGGGATTGCAGCTCGCCGGCGGAGAAGTCGGGGATGGCCAGGAAGTCGCGGTGGGACATGGGAGAGACGGGAGACGGGAGACGGGAGATGGGAGTCGGGACGTCGCCCGGAAAGAGGAGGGAGCAAATCTACATGCCTCGCCGTCCCCCCAACACTCCGCACGGCGCTCTTCTCCCCGTGCCCCACCGAACTCCCGTCCCCCGTCTCCCGTCTCCCGTCTCCCGTCTCCCGTCTCAGAGGATGTACTTCCTCAGGTCCTCGTCCTCCAGCACCCCCCTGAGCCGTTCCTGCACCATGGCGCGGTCGACGGTGACCTCCTTGACGGCGGGGTCGGGGAGGGTGAAGAGGATCTCCTCGAGGAGCGTCGTCATCACCGTGTGCAGGCGGCGGGCGCCGATGTTCTCCATGCGCACGTTGGCCAGGGCGGCCAGGCGCGCGATCTCGGCGACGCCGTCGGGGGTGAAGGTGAGGCGCGCCCCCTCGGACTCCACCAGCGCGGCGTACTGCCGGGTGAGGGCGTTCTCCGGTTCGGTCATGATCCGCACGAAGTCGCCCTCGGTGAGCGGCTTGAGCTCGACGCGAATGGGGAAGCGCCCCTGCAGCTCGGGAATCAGGTCGCTGGGCTTGGAGACGTGGAAGGCGCCGGCGGCGATGAAGAGGACGTGGTCGGTCTTCACCATCCCGTACTTGGTCTGCACGTTGGACCCCTCCACGATGGGGAGGAGGTCGCGCTGCACCCCTTCGCGCGAGACGTCGGGGCCGTGCGACTCGCCGCGCGTGCTCGCGATCTTGTCGATCTCGTCGAGGAAGATGATCCCCATCTTCTCCACGCGGGCGAGGGCGTCGGTGACCAGGTCCTCCTTGTCGATGAGCCTCTCCAGCTCCTGCTCCACGAGGATGCGGCGCGCCTCGCTCACCTTGACGTGGCGCTTCTTCGTCCGCTTGGGGAGCATCTCCTTGAGCATCTCGCCGAACGACTCCATCCCCTCGGGGGCCCCCTGGGGGGTCATGACGTCGAGCACCGTGGGCGCGGGCTGCGCCACCTCGACCTCCACCTCGCGCTCCTCGAGCTGCCCGTCGCGCAGGAGCTGGCGGAGCTTGTCGCGCGTGCGCTGGTAGCGCTCGCGGGCGGCGTCGCCTCCCGGCTCGTGCTGCACGGCGCCGCTGGAGGAGACGACGAAGACGTTCGGCGCCGCCGAGGCGTCGCGGGGCCCGCCGCCGGCCGCACCTTCCTTCTTCGCCTCCTCCGGGACGGGGAGGAGGAGGTCGAGGAGGCGTTCGTCGACGCGTTCCTGCGCCAGGTCCTCCACCTCGTCCTCGCGCTCGGTGCGCACCATGTCGATGGCGCTCTCCACCAGGTCGCGCACCATGGACTCGACGTCGCGCCCCACGTAGCCGACCTCGGTGAACTTGGAGGCCTCGACCTTGACGAACGGGGCGCCGGAGAGGCGCGCCAGGCGGCGCGCGATCTCGGTCTTCCCGACGCCGGTGGGGCCGATGAGGATGATGTTGTTGGGGGAGATCTCGGTGCGAATGGGCTCGGGGGCGCGCTGGCGGCGCCACCGGTTCCGCAAGGCGATGGCGACGGCCTTCTTGGCGTCGTCCTGGCCGACGATGTAGCGATCGAGCTCGGCGACGATCTGGCGCGGGGTGAGGTCGGCGAGGCGGGCGAGGGCTTGCTCGATTCGGGAGGACATGGACGGGAAGACGGGGGACGGGAGTGGGGAGTCGGGAGTCGGGAGTGGGGGCGCGCGGGGGCCCGTGGCTCGTTAGGCGGTGGGTTCGAGGAGGGTGATGTTCGTGTTGGTGTACACGCAGATCTCGCCGGCGATTTCCAGCGACTTGCGCACGATCTCCACCGGGGCAAGCTGGGTGTTGGCCACGAGGGCGCGGGCGGCGGCCAGCGCGTAACTGCCGCCCGAGCCGATGGCGAGGATCCCGTCGTCGGGTTCGATCACGTCGCCGGTGCCCGACAGGAGGAAGCCGTTGTGGACGTCGGCGACGATCAGGAGCGCCTCCAGGCGCCGGAGGACGCGGTCGGAGCGCCACTCGCGCGCCAGCTCGACGGCGGCGCGCGGGAGGTTGCCGCTATAGCGCTCCAGCTTCTCCTCGAACTTGTCGAAGAGGGTGAAGGCGTCGGCGGTGGCGCCGGCAAAGCCGGCGACGACGCGCCCGCCGGCCAGGGTGCGCACCTTCTGGGCGCGCGCCTTCATCACGGTGTCGCCCTGGGTCACCTGCCCGTCGCCGCCGATGGCGAGCTTGCCGTCGCGGCGGACGGCGACGATGGTGGTGGCGTGGAAGCCGGGAAAGGATGAGGTCATGGTGTCGTCAGGCGCGTGGGTGGGCCTTGTGGTGCACCTGCTTGAGCCGTTCCACGCTGGTGTGGGTGTAGATCTGGGTGGTGGAGATGGAGGCGTGCCCCAGGAGCTCCTGCACCGCCCGCAGGTCGGCGCCGGCGTCGAGGAGGTGCGTGGCGAAGGTGTGGCGCAGCGAGTGCGTCGACAGCCCGGCATCCTCGTCCACCTGGTCCAGGAACCGGGTCACCACGAGCTGGATGGCACGCGCGCCGAGGCGCTTTCCGGTGCGTGACAGGAAGAACGCCGCCCGCTCGGCGCGGGATCCCACCTGGCGGAGGAGCTCGTCGCGCTTGGCCTCGTAGTTCCGGAGGGCGCGCTGCGCGTGGTCGCCGATGGGGACGATGCGCTCCTTGCGCCCCTTGCCGCGCACCTTGACCTGCTGCGAGACGAGGTCGAGGTCGGTGGTGTTGATGCCGCGCAGCTCCGACAGTCGGAGCCCGGTGGAGTAGAAGAGCTCGAGGATGGCGAGGTTGCGGACGTCGGTGAAGTGTCCTTCCATGGCGCGCGCCTCGGCGGCCTGGAAGAGGAGGTCCACCTGGGCGCGGGCGAGGTAGCCGGGGAGATATTTCTCCAACTTGGGAGAGCTGACGGCGCGCGCGGGGTTGAGCTGCACCAGTTCCTCGCGCTGCAGGTAGCGATAGAAGGTGCGGAGGGCGGAGAGGGCGCGGGCGATGGAGCGCTTGGCGAGCCCCTTGCGGGTGAGGAAGCCCAGGTAGCCGCGCATGGTGAGGCGGTCGACGGCGTCCCAGGCGAAGCCCTCGGCGCCGTGTTGGGCCGAGAGGTAGGCGACGAAGGTGTCGAGGTCGCGGGCGTAGGCGCTGAGGGTGTGCGGGGAGACGTCGCGTTCCTTCTCGAGGTGGATGAGGAAGTCGCTGAGCTGGGGGGGGCGAGGCGAGGATTCCGCCTGGCCGGGAAGGGAATGGTGGGGGGAATCCGGGGAGGGGGAGGTATTTTCGAAAGCGGGGGG
>MEDZ01000062.1 GCA_001724275.1 Gemmatimonadetes bacterium SCN 70-22 | reverse complement strand
CCCACCACCAGCACCACCATCGCCAGCGCCGCCGGGACCGCCGCCAGCACGAAGACCGTCCGCAGCGACACCCCGCCCCACTGCAGCAGCACGAAGGCGACCAGCGGCCCCAGCACCGCCCCCAGGTGGTCGGCGCTGCGATGGAAGCCGTAGGCCCGCCCGCGCTCCGCGGGGGCGACGGAATCGGCGAGCATCGCGTCGCGCGGCGCCGAGCGGATCCCCTTCCCGATGCGGTCGCCCACGCGAATGGCGAAGACCTGCCCCGCCCCCTGCGCCACCCCCGTCAGCGGGCGCAGGACCGAGGCGATGAGGTATCCCGCCACGACGAGCGGCTTGCGCCGCCGCAGCCGGTCGCTCCACGCCCCGCTGTAGTACTTGAGCACCGCCGCCACCGTCTCCGCCGTCCCCTCGATCGCTCCCACCGAGAGCGCGCTCGCCCCCAGCACCGTGGCCAGGAAGGTGGGGACGAGCGGGTAGATCATCTCGCTCGACACGTCGGTGAGGAGCGAGACGAGCGAGAGGGCGACGACGGTGCGCGGGATCCTCTGCCCTGGCATGGGGCTCAATGTACGTGCGGGCGCCCCCCTTGGCTTCGTACGCCGTCAGAGCCGTGCCCCGATGCCGCTGCGCCCCCGGCGCCGTTGCGCCCCCGGCGCGGTTGCGCCCCCGCCGCGCGCCGCCCCATATAGAACGCATGCCCCCCACTGCCGGCGCCGTCCGCCGGGTCCATGACGCCCTCCTCGAGGCGCGGCGCCACCTGGTGGCCCGCGACGAGGCGACCATCGCCCTGCAGGTCGCCCTCGCCCAGGTCCCCGCCCCCACCGGCGCCGAGGGGGGGCGCGCCGCCGTGGTGCAGCGCCAGCTGCGCGCCTTGCAGCTGGAACCGCGCATCGACGAGGCGGGGAACGTGGTCGCCGAGCGGAGGGGCACCGAGGGGGGCGCCCCGGTGGTGGTTTGCGCGCACCTGGACACCGTCTTCGACGCCACGGTGTCGCACCAGGTGCAACGCGCCGGCGGCGTCATCCGCGGCCCCGGCATCGGCGACAACGCGCGCGGGGTGGCGGCCATGCTGGCGATCGCCGCGGCGCTCGACGCCGGCGCGGTGCGCACGCGGCGCCCGATCCTCTTCGCCGCCACCACCGGGGAGGAAGGGACCGGCGACCTGCGGGGCGCGCGCCACCTCTTCGCCACCGCGGCGAGCGGGGCGCACGCCGCCATCGCCCTCGACGGCCCGGGCGACGAGCGGGTGGTGACCCACGCGTTAGGCACCCGCCGCCTGCGCGTGCGCTGCACCGGCCCCGGGGGGCACAGCTGGGCGTCGTTCGGGGTCGTCAACGCCGTGCACGCCGTGGCCGCGCTGGCGGCGCAGCTGGCGGCGCTCCCGCTCCCGGCCACGCCGCGCACGACGCTCACCGTCAGCCGCATCGGCGGGGGGACGGCGATCAACGCCATCCGCCGTGTCGGCCCAGGACGCGCGGATCCTCGCCAGCCACAACGCCGGCCGGCGCCCCGGGACGCCGGCGTTGCAGCTGGAGCTGACCCCCCTCGGCGACCGCCCCGGTGGCGCGATCGCCCCCGACGCCGAGCTCGCCCACGCCGCCTTCGAGGCCACGCGGCTGGTGGGGCGCACCCCCGAGGCGGCCGTCGCCTCCACCGACGCCAACATCCCGTTGCACCTGGGGATCCCCGCCGTCGCCCTGGGCGCCGGGGGACGCGGGGGCGACGTGCACACCACCCGCGAATGGTTCGAGAACCGCGACGGCGCCCTCGGCCTCATCCGCGCGATGACGGTGTTGGCGGCAGCGGCGGGGGTGTGAGCGGGGGGGCGTTCCCTCGGCCGCTGGTGGGCGAAGGAGACGGCGACGTCGTGTTGCCACACGACGCTTGCGCTCTGCCTCGCGGCGGCCTTGGCAAGCTGCGACCGGCAGCCTTCGCGCGCCTCCCCGATCTCGACGCCCCTCCTCGTGGAGCTCGAGGAGGATTCGCTCTCGTACGTAGCGCGGCCCAATGGCTTCCTGTACCACGCGGACGGGCGATTCTACATTTCGGACGCCGCCCGCGGTGAGGTATCGGTCTATGACCGAGGCGGCCAGCGCGTCGCTCACTTCGGCTCCAAGGGCAAGGGCCCGGGAGAACTGGAGTTCCCGGCCTCGCTGGCTGTCGTCGACGACTCTACGCTCGCGGTGCTGGACTTTGCCGCCAGCAGAGTTGCGCTCTTCGACATCGGCTCGCGGCGGTTTCGAGAGTTCCTGCCACTCCCTTCGCGATTCTGGACGATGTCCGGCGGCAAGGACCTTCTCGTGGGAGGGGCAATCGATGTCCAGCACTGGACCAGTGCGGCGTTGGTGGCGACGGGGAGCGGCGCCCCCCCACGGCGAATGGGGCCCGTTCCGGCGTTGTTTCGCCGCGTGCCGGCGACAAGCGCGATTTTCGGCCAGCTGGATGCGATCGTTGATGGCGATTCGCTGCTGACAGCCTTCGAGGTGTCGGACGCCCTCTTCGTGACATCGCTGAGCGCCGGGACGACCGACAGCGTGCTCGTACCCGTCGTGCGCCGGAGGGGGGTGCGGCATGAGTTGCTCGATAGAATCGTGTCGCAGGATCCGGAGGTCGCACAGGCGGCGGTGTATCAATCGAGCATGCCAATCAAGCTTGGCGTCCTCTCGCACGGTGTCGTTGGACTGGTTGTGCTCGATCCTGAGCGCGCTACTGGGCGGGTCAAGGGCCGCATGTGGCTCAGCCTCGTGGATCCTGACCGGCGCCGCACATGCCCCGATGTGCCGCTCGATCTCCCCATCGATCCGATGCCGCGGGTCGATTTCCGCGGGGACACATTGGCGGCGCTCGTTCAGTCAATGGCGGAAGACAAGAGCGTGACGACCAGCGTGCGCCTCTTTCCGCTTCAACCAGCTCACTGCGCGTGGAGATAGCGTGCTGTGGCGTCGGGCTGGCGCTATCGTCGGAAGGTGTGGACCAGAAGGCCGCCGCCTGACGTCCGTTTCCACACTTCTGGACGAGGCCCCCGGCACCGAATGCCCCGGGGGAGTTCCGCTGAGTACTCGTCAGCGAACTACGAGTGTTCCGTACCATTGGTCCGGACAATTCGCCGGCGACCCGGAGTCGAGCGCTCGCAGTTGAACTCTCCCGGAAGCAACCGCGACTGCGACACCCCTCTGGTCGATGGTGGCGATCCTGGAGTCCGAGCTCGCCCAGCGGTCACACTCGGTGGGTGACACGCGATGCCCTGATTCGCTCGCACATAGCGCTTCGTCCGGGAGGTACGGCGCGCGGCACACGAGGGCGCCCTGCTCCGGGAGCACGGGGCGCCGGTCATGCGGGGCGTTCGTGGCCGCGCCCCCCGGTGACGAGAAGCCCGCGCCACGCCTGAGCGGCCATGCGCCGCCTCGCGCGGTATCCCCCGCCCCGTTCCCGCCCGTACATTGCGGGATCGCCCCGTCACGCACCACACCTGGAGGAGCCCATGTCGTCGCTCGATCATACCATCACCGGCAACGCGCTGGCCATCTCGCTGGAGGATGAAATTCGCCTGGTGCGCGCCGATCTCGCGGCGGCCACCGAGCGCATCGGGCGCACCGTGCTCAAGAACGGGCCGTTGCGCGTCACGCTGGTGGCGCTCAAGCCCGGCGGAGCGCTCCCGTCGCATCGATCCGAAGGGCCGATCACCGTGCAGGTGCTGGAGGGGACGATGGAGGTCAGGGCGGGAGAGGCGAATCACCGTCTCCCGCGGGGCTCGATCTTCGCCCTCGCTGGCGGCATCCAGCACTCGGTGCTGTCCGAAGGCGGCGGCATCTTCCTCCTCACCCTGGTGACCACGCAGTCGCCGTCCTGATCCGGGAGTGACGGCCACATGACTGTTGCCCTGACCGACATTCGTGACGCGCGTGCGCGCATTCACGCGGGGACGGTACGGACCCCGGTCGTCCCCGCCCTGGCGCTGCGCGAGCGGCTCCCGTGCGCGCTTCACCTAAAGCTGGAGAGCGCCCAGCGGACGGGGTCGTTCAAGGACCGCGGCGCGCTCAATCGCCTGCTGGACCTGGATGCGGGAGAGCGCAGCCGGGGCGTGGTGACCGCCAGCGCGGGGAACCACGCCCAGGCGGTGGCGTACCACGGCGCCCGGCTGGGCATCCCCGTGGAGGTGGTGATGCCCGAGCACACGCCACTGGTCAAGGTGACCAACACGCGCAACTTCGGCGCGGGGGTCCGCTTCCACGGAACGACGCTCTCCGACGCCATGACCGAGGCGCGGCGCCTGGAAGCCGAGGAGCGCCGGGTCCTCGTCCACGCATTCGACGACGACCGGGTGATCGCCGGCCAGGGGACCATCGGGCTGGAGCTCCTGGAGCAGCTGCCGGAGCTGACGGCGGTCGTCGTCCCCATCGGCGGTGGGGGGCTCATCTCGGGAATCGCCGTCGCCATCCGCGAGCAGCGCCCCGACGTGCGCATCTACGGGGTGGAGGCCGCGGCCGCGGCATCGGCTCGCGCGTCGCGCCGCGCCGGCCACGTGGTCCGCATCGAGACCGGCGATACGATCGCCGACGGCATCGCGGTCAAGCGCCCCGGCGACCGCACCTTCCCGCTCATCGAGCGATACGTGGAAGACATCGTCCAGGTGGACGAGCCCGAGATCGCGGCAGCCGTGCACCTGCTGCTGGAACGGCAGAAGGTGCTGGCCGAGGGGGCGGCGGCGGTGCCGCTGGCGGCGCTGCTGAACGGACAGATCGCGCTGCGCGACGACGACGTGGCCGTGATGATCGTGTCCGGCGGCAACATCGACGTGAACCTCGTGGGGCGCATCATCGATCGCGGCCTCGTGGCCGACGGGCGGTTGGCGCGGCTGAGCGTCACGATGCACGACCGGCCGGGATCGCTGGCCCACGTCACGCGAATGGTCGCCGACGAGGGGGCCAACGTGCTCGAGGTGTCGCACCGCCGCGCCTTCGCCGACATCAGCGTGCGCGACGTCGAGATCGTCATCTACCTGGAGACGCGTGGCGCCGACCACGTGACGGCGGTGATTCGCCGGTTGGAACGAGACGGCGTGGTGGTGCGCGTGGACCCGGGATCCTGGGAGTGAAAGGCGGGGACGCCGTCGCATATCGTGATGCCCTCGCCGCGCGATCACCGGCCCGGCGGCGCCACGCCCCCTTCAACGCCCTCGGGGCGCCGTGCGTCGTCTGGGCAGATGTCTCACCTCCACCCATCCTCATCGTGAAATCCCCCGGCGCCCTCGTCGCGGCCATCCTGCTGGCTGCCTCCGCCCTCCCCGCGCAGGAACGCGAAGATCGCACGCTGCTCTCGCAGGAGCAGATGACGTCGATCATCAACGAAGTGTCGGGCGAGCGGGCCATGCACCACCTCCTCGAGCTCGTCCCCTACCAGCGCGTCCGCCCCCCCGAGGAGTACAACGGCCCCTTCCGCGAGAGCCAGGTCATCGAGCGCTTCGCCCGGTCCTACGGGTTCTCGAACATCAAGACGGTCGTGTACCAGCAGGGCGGAACGGCGTTCCAGCCCACCCGGGGTGAGCTGTGGATGACCAGCCCCAGGCTGACCAAGCTCTTCGACATCTACGACATCCCCCTCGCGCTCGCGTCGCTCAACGCCAGCGGCGAGCTGTCGGCGGCGCTGGTCGACGTGGGCCCCGGGCGCGCCCAGGACTTCGACGGCAAGGACGTGAAGGGGAAGTTCGTCCTTTCCTCGGGCGCCCCCGGTCCAGTGTACGCCCTCGCCACGCAGCGCGGCGCCATCGGCGTGCTCGGGGTGAGCGCCATCGGCTACCAGCGCTCGGTGGACTATCCCACCCAGATCGTCAGCACCAACGTCAACGCGCAGCCCGGCACCGTGGCCTGGGCGGTGACCCCCGAGGTGCAGCGCAACCTCTCGGCGCTCATCGCGCGCGGGGAGCAGATCACCCTCCGCTCGGTGGTGGAGACGGCGCAGGTCCCGATGAAGGCCGAGTACGTGTGGGCGCAGATTCCGGGCGACGGAAGCACCACCCAGGAGACGGCCATCAGCTGTCACCTGTACGAGGGGGTCATCAAGCAGGGCGCCAACGACGACAATTCCGGCTGTGCGCTCATCCTCGAGGTGGGGCGCGCCTGGATCAAGCTCATCAACGAAGGAAAGCTCCCGCGCCCGCGGCGCACCATCAACTTCCTGTTCGTCCCCGAGATCCAGGGGACCAACGCCTTCTTCCAGGCCAATCCCGGCAAGGGGAAGACCATCATCGGGACGCTCAACTTCGACATGGAGGGGATCCGCGTCGCGCTGAGCCGCAGCTTCTGGATCCTGCAGCGCACGCCCGACACCTTCCCGTCGTACCTGAACGACATCGCCCAGAGCATGATGGAGTACGTCGCCGACATCTCGCGCGAGCGGGTGCGCTTTCGGCGGTCGCTGTCGGGATACGCCCCCACGCAGCCGGTGGAGTCGCCGCGCGGGAGCAAGGACGCCTTCTACATCAGGATCGACAAGCATTACGGCTCCAGCGATCACGTGACGTACATGGCGCACGGCGTCCCGGCGGTCATGTTCATCACCTGGCCCGACATGTGGTATCACTCCAGCGAGGACACGCCGGACAAGCAGGATCCCACGCAGTACAAGCGCGCGGCGGCGGTGGCGCTGGGGTCGGCGGCGGTGCTGAGCGCGGGGACCGACGAGATGGCGGCGCGCGTGGCGCAGGAGAACCTGGGGCGCGGCCTGGGGCGCATGGGTGAGAGCCACGTGAAGGGATTGGGCTACCTGGCCGACGCCCGCGACGGGGCGACCCTCACGCGCGCCTACGCCGAGGCCCGCAACGCCATCCGCCACCAGGCCACCATCGAGAAGGCGGTGTTGCGCTCGGCGGCGGTGATGTGGACCGACACCACGCTCGGCGCCAGGCGCGTGGCGGCCTTCCTCCCCCTCCTGGACCAGCGCGCCACCTCGCTGCTCAACGAGGTCAAGGCGGCCTACCAGCTGCAAGCGCAGCAGCGCGGCGTTGCGGCTGCCGAGCCGGTGCCGAGCGCCGCCGAGCGGGAGGCGGCGCGGCTGCGCGTGGAAGCCGTCCCGGCGACCACTGCGCGCGGGGGTGGCTTCGGCGGATTCGGGAGCCCCGCCGGCCCGCAGCTCCCCGACGAGTACAACGCCGAGCTCTCGCTCCTCCTGGGCAAGGGGGTCACCGCGCTCGAGCTGCGCGACTTCCTGAGCGGCGAGTTCACCCCGGTCTCGATGGAGGAGGTGATGGCCGTGCTGCGCGCGCGCGAGGCGCGCGGGCAGGTCAAGCTGACGCCGGTCGGGAAGTAGCGGCCCCGCAACACCGGGCGAGCACCGTCCGCCGGAGCGCACGCGCGCCCCGGCGGACGGTGGTTTTTGCGCCTGGCGGGAACCGCCGGCGGGGCCCGGATTCGCCCCTTACGGCGTGGCCGGCGCCAGCTGTTCGGCGAAGCGCGCCACCAGCGCCTCCAGCGCGCGCGCGTCCACCTCGTCGAACCGTGCCAGCGACTCGGAGTCGATGTCGAGCACCGCCATCACCTCGCCGCGCGCATCGAACACCGGCACCACGATCTCCGAGCGGGAGCGGGCATCGCAGGCGATGTGGCCGGGGAACGCCGACACGTCCGGCACCACCACCGTGCGCCGCTCGGCCGCCGCCGTGCCGCACACGCCGCGCCCCATCGCGATGTCCATGCAGCCGAGCGATCCCTGGTAGGGGCCCACCACCAGGCGATTTGCGGGGACCACGCGGTAGAACCCCGTCCACAGGTGGCCGAAGCCGTGGTGCAGGAGGCAGGCGATGGTGGACATGAGCGCCACCGGGTCGCGCTCGCCGGCGCAGACGCTGGCGATCTGCTCGCCGACCGCGCGGTACGCCTCGTCCTTGGGAAGGTGTCGTACGTCAGTGACGGATTCGGCCATGGTATCAACTCGCGCGGGGGGCCATTCAGCGCGCCGCCGCGTGCGGGCTGACGTAGTCGCCCACCGTGGTGCGGAAGGCGACGTTCAGCCGGTTCCAGCCGTTGATGGCGATGACGGCCATCGTGAGGTCGACCAGCTCGCGCTCGTCGAAGTGGCGGCGCGCCTCCTCGAACAGCTCGTCGGGGACGTCGTGGGTGTCGGCGACCAGGGTCAGCGCCTCGGTCCAGGCCAGCGCCGCGCGTTCGCGCTCGCTGTAGCACGGCGCCTCGCGCCAGGTCGGCAGGAGATACAGGCGCTGCTCCGTCTCGCCCAGCGCGCGCGCGTCCTTGGAATGCATGTCCAGGCACCAGGCGCACCCGTTGAGCTGCGACGCGCGCATCTTGACCAGTTCCAGCAGCAACGGTTCGAGGCCGCTCTTGTGGACCTGGTGCTCCATGTGGATCATGGCGTCGAACGCCGAGGGCGAGGCGAGCTTGTAGTCGAGCCGCTGGTGCATCTGTTGTCTCCGGTCGTCTGTCTGGGTGCGGCGAAGGGTTGGGGTCCGGCTCAGGGCGCCGGGAGGCGTCCGCGCAGGCTCTCCGCCGTGAACGGCCCGGAGTGAGCCAGCAGCTCGCGCGCCGCGTCCACCTGCCCCCAAACGTTCCACAGCAGGACCCCCTTCACGCGGTCACCGTCAAGATAATACACGACCCCCTCGCGGAACGGCTCCTTCCAGTCGGCCACCTGGGGGGCGCGCGCGTCGAGGTCGCCCACCGCCTCGTACCCCAGGTCGAAGAGGTCCGAGTAGAAGAACGGGACGTGCGTGTAGGGAGTCTCGTCGCCGGCCATCGCGCGCCCGGCGGCGCGTCCCTGGGCCAGGGCGTTGTCCTCGTGCTCCACGCGGAGCCCGCGCCCGGCGCCCCCGCGCGGAGCGAAGCGCGCCACGTCGCCAGCGGCCCAGACGTCGGGGTGCGAGCTACGCAGCCGCTCGTCCACCACGATGCCGTCGTTTACCGTGAGCCCGGCGGCGGCGGCGAGCGTCGTCTCGGGGACGATGCCGAGTCCGGCCACCACCGCGTCGACCGTGAAGCGCAGCCCCGCGGCGGTGACGATCTCGCGCTCCGCGCCCTGCGCGTGGATGGCCGAGACCATCTGCCCCGGGTGGGCGTCGACCCCGCGTTCGCGGTAGTAGTCCACCAGGAAGCGCGCGAGGTCGGCGGGGAAGACGCGCGCGCCCACCCCGTCCTCGGGGAAGAGGAGCACCACCTGGCACCCCTGGAGCGCGAGCGCGGCCGCGACCTCGCTCCCGATGAAGCCGCCGCCCAGCACGGCGACGCGGCGACCCGGCTCGGCGAGGGCGCGGAGGTGCCGGTAGTCGGCGAGGGTGCGGAAGTAGATGATGTCGTCGCCGCCGAAGGGGAGGCGCCGCGGCGTGCCGCCGGTGGCGAGGAGGAGCTTGTCGTAGGCGTAGCTGTCGCCGTGGCCGTCCGCCACGCGCCGCCCGGCGAGGTCGAGCTGCGCGGCGCGCCGGCCCAGATGGAGGCGGACTCCCGACACGTGATCCGTCCCCCGCCAGATGCTCTCGAGCGGCTCCCCCTTCCAGAGCGCCTTGGACAGGGGCGGGCGAGCGTAGGGGAGGTCGTCTTCGGCGGCGATGATCCCGATGGGGCCGTCGGCGTCGAGCTCGCGGATGCCGCGTACCGCCGCGTCGGCCGTCATCCCGCCGCCGACGATGAGGTAGCGGTAGCGGAAGGAATCACTCGTGTCGCGTGTCATCGCATGCCCTAGTATAGCGGGAGTCGTCAGAGTGTGCTGTTCCACGTGTGGGGGAAGCGCACCTTTACGTAACACGTCAACCCTCGCTTGAGTTCCGGTACGCTCTCTCGTCAACTTGACAACGTGGAACAGGACTCCCCGGGTGCGGTGGGGCTTGGCCGCAAGGTCATCGCTGGCACCCGGCCATCGCTGTCGTTGGGGCACTCCGTTTTGTAGCTGGCGCGCCAGTCGGCCGTCGGCTCGCGGACGTCGGCGCTGTGAATCGCCCCGGGTTCCGAGGAGGCTGGTTTAGTTGAGTGCTCCAGCCATCGTCGGGGTGGTCTGGGCGACGTCAACGTGCTCGTCCTGCTGCTGTCGGTAATACTGCTCCTCGAACTCGGCGGGGGGAACATAGCCGAGCGGCGCGAGGAGGCGCTGCTGATTGAACCACGCGACCCACTCGAGGGTCGCGTACTCCACGTCGTCGAAGCCGCGCCAGGGCCCGCGACGGTGGATCACCTCGGTCTTGAAGAGACCGATCACCGACTCGGCCAACGCGTTGTCGTACGCGTCACCAACGCTGCCCAGGGACGGCGCGGCCCCCGCGTCGGCGAGCCGCTCGGTGTACCGCATTGCCACGTACTGCGAGCCACGATCCGAGTGGACGACGAGGCGGCCATCGAGCTCCCGGTCGTGCAGCGCCTGCTCGAGGGCATCGAGCACGAGGTCCGTCTGCATCCGGGTATGCGCCCGCCCGCCGACGATACGCCGCGAGAAGACGTCGATGACGAAGGCCACGTAGACGAAGCCGCGCCAGGTCGCTACATACGTGAAATCCGCCACCCAGAGCTGGTTCGGCCGCTCCGCCGCGAACTGCCGCTGAACGAGATCCGGCGACGTCGCGCTCTCCCGGTCGGCGGGGCGCGTCGTGCGTACCGTCGCGCCTCGTACCACGCCCTGGAGCCCCGCCGCGCGCATCAGGCGCTCGACGGTGCAGCGGGCCACCGCGATCCCCTCGCGCCGGAGCTGGTGCCACACCTTGCGCGCGCCGTAGACCTCGTGATGCTGCTCGTAGACGCGCCCGATGTCCCCGAGCAGCACGGCGTCCCGCTGTGCCCGCGCGGAGCGGCGCGCCGGATCGGCCACACGTGCGCGGTGCTTGTAGTAGCCCGACGGCGCGATCCCCAGGAAATGGCAGATCGGCTCGACGCCGTAGGCTGTGCGATGCGCGTCAATGAACGCGTACATCAGCGCATGAGGAACATCGGGAGGAACATCGGGACGCTGGGTCGCATCGGCCGCGTCCTCTACTGCTCCTACTTCGTGAAGCGGTCGAGCTCCGCCGCGGCGAAAAACGCGCTGGCCTTGCGCAGGATCTCGTTCGCCCGCTTGAGCTCCCGATTCTCCCGCTCCAGCGCCTTGAGCCGCTCACGCTCGTCGGTCGTCAGCCCGGGGCGCTCGCCGGCATCCCGCTCCGCCCGGCGGACCCAGGTCCGGAGGGCCTCGGCGGAGCAGCCGATCTTCGGGGCGATGGCCTGGATCGCCGCCCACTGTGTCGGATACGCGTCCCGCTGCTCCCGCACCAGGCGGACGGCCCGCTCACGTACCTCGGGGGCGAAGGGCTTCCTGCTCGGTCTCGTGCTCATGCTCCCAATCTCTCACAGGTGGGAGCCTCCTCCAAACCCGGGGCGATTCACAACCGTTTGTCACACTGGTGAGCTGGATGGCGCTCCGCCACGAGTGCCTCTTGGCGCCAAGCAGCAGCAGGCACGGCGATTCTGGGGCTTGCTCGCGCTGCCCGTCCTAGGTCAACCTCGTACTTGAGGAGTAGAGGCCCTGTATCCTTCATCCTTCCCCACACGACCGCGGCCATTGTCGTCCGCCGCGCTCATCCGTGTCGCGCTCGGCTTTGCGATCGGAGTGGGCGTCGCGTGCACCGATGCTCCATCCGGACCGATTCGCCCCCGCACCACTCCTTCGCCCGGGCTTGCGCTCGCGACCGACCTCGATCCCACATGGCCCAGGTACATCGTTGTACTCAAGCGCACCGTGCCACGTGCTAGCGACGTCGCCGGTGAGATTGTGCAGCGGTTTGGCGGCGCCCCATTCTATGTGTACGAGCACGCCCTGAAGGGGTTCGCGATAGCCAACGTGTCCCCTGAGGCCGTCGCGATGATCCAGCGGCACCCTTTAGTCGACCAAGTTTACCCTGACACGCGCGGACAGCTCACTGGCACACGCCCACTGAGCGGGGCGGGCACTTGGGGGTTGGATCGAATCGATGCAAGGCTTGGCTACGACAACGCATACAAGTACTACTTCACCGGCTCGAACCCCGGAACGACCACTGTGCATGTCTACATACTTGACACGGGCATCCGGGGAGCACACCAGGAGTTTGCAGGTCGTCTCGGTAATCACAAGGTTTGCCTATGGGCCAGCTCCGGTGCCAGCGCAACCGTCGACGCAGACGGTCATGGCACTGCAGTGGCGGCCATCGCAGCCGGCGCGACAACTGGCGTTGCGAACCAGGCGATCATTCACTCCGTTAGGATAAACGACGATGTGGGCGGAGCGTGGACGTCCGATGCGGTCTGCGGGCTGAACTGGGTTGCGGCGAACGCCATCAAGCCCGCCGTCGCCAACATGAGCAGCGTATACGGCGGGTTCTGGCCCAATGGCGGCTCAGTGTCCTCTGCGATGGACGGCGTCGTTGCGGCCGGTGTCACAATGGTGAAAGCTGTCTGGGAGTCGCAGAGCGGCGGCACGGACGCGTGTGCGCACGCCAATGAACTGCAAAACACCAATCCCATCCGCGTGTCCGCGTCGGACGTCAACGACAATCGTGCAGTGTCCTGCCTCAGTTGAAATGTGACTCCCACTGCCTCCACACTATGGAGGTACCCGGAGGAGTCCATGAGTCGACGGAACGGCAAGAAACCAGCGCGG
>MEDZ01000061.1 GCA_001724275.1 Gemmatimonadetes bacterium SCN 70-22 | reverse complement strand
GGAGGGGGTCGGGGCGGAGCGGATCGTGCGGGAGGTGATGGAGCGAGTGGGCGCGCCGGCGAGCGGCGTGCGGCTGTAGGGTACGAGGGAGGAGGGAATGGTACGGGGGGTGGGAGGGGGTGGGGGTAGGTTGTTGTTGGGGGGGGCCCCCCGAGCCTCCTCCGACTCCGCCGCCTGACGGGTCCCACGATGTCCATCCCGCGCGAGTACGGCCCCATCCTCGACGCGGTTCGCGGCCTCACCTGGCCGGCGCGCCGCCGGGTCGGCGGTACCCACACCGGCGCGCACCCCTCGCGACTGCGCGGGCGCGCGCCCGAGCTCAGCGAGTACCGGCTGTACCGGCAGGGTGACGACCCCCGCCAGCTCGACTGGAAGCTGCTGGCGCGAAGCGACCGCCCCTTCACCCGCCTCGCGGACGACCGCGCGGTGCACCCGACCTGGTTCCTGGTCGATGCCTCGGCGTCGATGGCGTACCCTGCGACCACGCATGCCAAGTGGGCGATGGCCCGGGCCCTGACCGTGGGGTTGGCGGCCATCGCGCAGCGGAGCGGCGATCCGGTGGGGGCGGCGATCGTCGCCGCGGGGGGCACGGCCTTCGTCCGGGCGCGGACCCGGGCCGACGTCCTGCTCGAGCTCATGTCCGCGTTAGGCAGCGTAACGCCGTCCGGCTCCCCCCAGGGGGCCCCGGCGCTGCTCCAGGTGCCGATGGGGGCGCGGCTGGTGGTGGTGTCGGACCTGCTGGGCGACGAGGGGGCGCTGCGCCGGGCCGCGGCGACGCGCGCCAGTGCGCGGGGCGACGTGCATGTGCTCCACGTCGTCGCGCGCGACGAGCTGGCGCCGCCTCCCTCGGTCGCCCTCGCCGTCGATCCCGAGGATCCGGCGATCGAGCGCCCGCTCGACGCGGTGGCGCGGGCGGCCTACCAGGCGCGCTTCGCGGCGTGGCGCGAGGAGACCGCGCTCGCCTGGCGCCTGTCCGGGGCGGCGTACCGTCAGGTGCAAGCCGAGGAGGACGCGGCGCTCGTCGTGCGCGCCGTGGCGACGTCGGCGCCGGCCGGGGAGGGATAGGTGCCGGTCCTTGCCGCGCCCGCGTACCTCCTGGCCGCCCTCGCCGCCTCGGCGGTGGTGGTGGCGTTGCACCTGTGGGGGTGGCGGCGCCCGCCGGCCGTCCCGCTCCCGACGGCGCGGTTCGTCCCGCCGTCGGCGGTGCGCGCCCTCTCGCCGGAGGTCCGTCCGAGCGACCTCGTCCTCCTGGCGCTGCGCGTCCTGGCGTTGCTCCTGGCGGGGACGGCCCTGGCCCGTCCCGCCGTGGCGCCCCGCCGTGCGGGAGACGCGAGGGTCATCGTCGTCGATGCGTCGCGCCGCGTGGGGCGCATGGCCGAGGCGATGGACAGCGCCCGCGCCCATGCCGCCGGCGCCGACGCCGTGTCGTGGATCCGCGTCGATTCGGCGGCATGGACCGCGAGCGACAGCGCCGTGGGCGAACGGGGCGAGGTGCGGGGACGCCTGGGGAGCGGCCTGGTTGCCGCGATCCGCGAGGCGCACCGCCTGGCGACGACGCACGGCCGCGTGGCCATCGTGGTCGTCTCTCCCTTCGCCGCCGAGAGCTGGGACGAAGGGGTGGAGGCGATGCGTGGGAGCTGGGGTGGAGCGCTGGTCCCGGTGCGCGTCGCCGCACGCAAGGCGGAGGGGCCACGCGCGGGGGAGGGAGAGCGCGTCCTCCCCCCGCCCGGCGATCCCATCGGCGCCGCCTTCGCGCGGGCCCTCGATGCATCGGTGCCCCGCCTCCGCGTGCGTCGCACGCCCCCCACGGCGGATGACTCGGCGTGGGCGCGGGCGGGCGGACTCGTCGTCTCGTGGCCAGCGGAAGGCGCCGGCGCCGCGACGGGCGCCCCGGCCGCGCGTCCGGGGGCGGCCGGCGCACCCGGTGCCGCCCTCGTGCTGCCTAACGACATCCTCGCCGCCGGCGCCGTCACGGCCGCCGGTCACCTCGGGCGCGCCCGTGTCGCGCTGCCGCAGGGGGTGACCGTCCTTCGCTGGGGCGACGGGACGCCGGCCGCGACGGAGGCGGCGCTGGGACTCGGTTGCATCCGCACCGTCGGCGTGACCGTCCCCACTGCGGGCGACGAGGTGTTGCGCCCCGCCTTCCTGCGATTGGTGCGCGCACTGGCGGGGGCGTGCGGGGGGGGGAGCGAGGCGCTCGTCGATGGCGCCACGCTGGCCCGTTGGGCGAGTGGCGCCGCCGGCGGGGGCGCGGAACGCCCGGCCGAATCGGGCGCGCGAGTCGACGGAGCACCAGGGGTCGAGGTACGCCCTCCGCACGCGGGGAGCGATGCGGCGCAGCGCTGGCTCCTGGTTGCTGCCGGGGTCGCGCTCCTGGCCGAATGGTGGGTGCGCCGGCGGCGCGGAGATGGCGCGGACGACGCGCCGCCGCGCACGGTCGGCGCGCCGCAGGGGGGCGCATGAGCGCGGCGACGGGACCGACGGGTGAGCGGCCTCGCGCCGCCAGGCGCAGCGAGGGAGGCGGCGCCACGACGGACGATGCCACGGTCGCGACGAGGGTCGCGCGCTGGCGCTCGTGGTTGCACGCCACGGCCATCGCCCGTGGTGCGCTCATGGGCGCCGGCGCTGGGCTCGGCGCGTGGGCGCTGGTGCGCGCCGCGGTCCCGTCGCCAGCGGCGGCCTCGGGGGCACTGGGCGGCGTGCCGGGGAGCGCGCTCGCCGGTGTGCTGGCCGGCGTGCTGGCGGGCGTGCTCGTCGCGGCGGTCACCTGGTGGCGGAGCGCGACCCGGGCGCTCTCGCCGCTCCGCGCCGCGCTCTGGATCGAGGAGCGTGAACCGGCGCTGCGCTATGCCCTGGTGACCGCGGTCGACCCCGCGGTGCCGGAGGGGGCGCGCGCGGCGCTCCAGCCGTCGGTGAGCGCGGTGGCGTGGGAGGGGGCGGCGCGCCGGGCGCTCGCGCGAGCGTTGCGCCTCCCGGCGATCGTGGCGGCCGTTGGGGCCGGGGTAGCGCTCCTCGTCCCAGCCGGCGGTGAGGTCGCGGCCTGGCGCGCCGCTCGCACCGGAGCCGGCCCCGCCGAAGCCGGCGCATCGTCGTTAGGCGAGACGATGGTGCTGGTCGAGCCGCCGCGCTACACGGGGCGCGCCGCGGAACGCCTCCGCGCGCCGGCGCTCGTGCGCGCGTATCCCGGGAGCCGGGTGACGCTGAGCGGGGCGGGCGACAGCGCCGCGCTCCGGATCGCGCTCGATTCGCAGCCGCTGCGCATTGCCGCAGGGCGTGACCGATGGGAGGCGACGTTCGCCGCTCCCGCGGCCCGCGCCCTGCTGCGCCTCGGGCGAGGCGACGAGAGCCGCCTCGTCGCCCTCGAGCCGCTGGTCGACTCGGCCCCGCTCGTGACGCTGCGCGCGCCGGCACGCGACACCGTGCTGCGCGCGCCCCGCGGGACGATCGCGCTGGCGGCCGACGTGACCGACGACCTGGGGATCGCGGGCGGGGCGTTCGAGTACATCGTGAGCTCGGGCCAGGGGGAGCGCTTCACCTTCAAGTCCGGGACGTTAGGCACCCTGTCCGCGCGCGGGGCGACCCGTGGGACGCTCGCCGGCGCGCTCTCGCTCGAGGGATTGGGGCTCGCGGCGGGGGACGTGGTGCACCTGCGGGCGGTGGCGCGCGACCGCAACGACGTCGCCGGCCCTGGGGTGGGGGCGTCGGAGACGCGGACCATCCGCATTGCCCGAGCCGACGAGTACGACTCGCTCGCCGTCGAGCAGGCGCCGCCGGCGGAAGTCGACCAGTCGCTCCTGAGCCAGCGCATGCTCATCAACCTCACCGAGGCGCTGGTGAAGCGGGCGCGCACGCTCGGGCGGCCGGCGGTCGTGTCGCAGTCGCGCGCGATCGGGCGCGACCAGGCGCGGCTACGCAAGCAGGTGAGCGACATCATCTTCGCGCGGCTCGGCGACGGCGCCGAGGCGGCGGGGGAGCACTTCCACGGCGACGGGCACGGGCATGCCGAGGGGGATTCGATGGGGAAGGGGCCGCTGACGCCGGAGCAGCTCCTGAAGGCGGCGGAACGGGCGACGGTGATCCAGGGGGCACCGACCGACTTCGAGCACGACGAGACGCCGGTGGTTGCGATCAACCGCCCGATGCTGGAGGCCTACAACGCGATGTGGGAGGCGGGGCGGGCCCTCGACGGCGGCGAGCCGGCGCGGGCGCTCCCGCCGATGTACGTGGCGCTGGCGGCGATCCAGCGCGCGCGGGCGGCCGAACGCCTGTACCTGCGCGGGGCACCGCCCCGCGTGGTGGTGGACCTGGCCCGCGTGCGGCTGGCGGGGAAGGAGCGGGGCGTCCCCGGGGCGCGCACCCCCAGGGCGCGGCTCGACGCGGCGCGCGCCCCGCTCGTCGCGCGCTTCGGCCGGGCGCTCGACGCGCTCGAGCGGAACCCGGCGGCCGGGGTCGACTCGCTGATCGTGTTGCGGCTGGCGGTCGCCGACCGCCTCCCCGCGGCGGCGGGCGCGCTGGAGGCGGCGATCGGCGCGCTGCGCGCCTCGGGCGATGCCACGTCGTTGCTCCTGCGCGCCCGGCGGGCGCTGGACGACGCACCCGTCGCGCGCGACGATATCCCCGCCTGGGGGGTGCTGCCATGAGCACGTTCACCTTCGCCACGGCACAGTACGAGTCGGGGGACTGGGACTCGGCGCCGCTGGTCCCCGCCAACCTGATCGACTCCGTCGCGCGCTACACGTCGATCGACGTCGCCCCGTCGGGGGTCGTCGTCCCCCTCGGCTCCGAGGCGGCGTTGCGCTACCCGTTGTTGTACCTGACGGGGCACCTCCCGGTGCGCTTCACGGCGCAGGAACGGCGGGTGCTGGGGCGCTACCTCGAGCGGGGCGGCCTCCTGTTCGTGGATGACCACAACCACGACGTCGACGGGATGTTCCACAAGACCGCGACCGAGGAGCTGCAGTCGGTGGCCGGTCCCCTGGGGAAGCTCCCCAACACGCACGCGCTGTATTCCGCGTTCTTCCGCTTCGAGGACGGTCCCCCCAACACGTCGCACGAGCTCAACGGGTGGGGCGACAACCTCGTGCACCCCTACCTCCTGGCCGCACTGCGGGGCGACCGCATCTCGGTGCTCTACAGCAACAAGGACTACTCGTCGGAGTGGAACTTCCACCCCGACAACAAGCGCTTCTACTCGGTCGACAACACGCGCTTCGGCGTGAACCTGGTGGTGTATGCGCTCACCCGGTGACCGTCGGCGGGGCGAGCGCGCATTGCGCCTGACGGCTTGGCTCGCCCTGGGGGGGCTCCTCTGGCTGGCGTGGCGCCCGGCCGCGCCGGCTGCGCCGGCCAGGAGCGTCGAGTCGGCGCGGGCGCTCCCCCAGGCCCTGCGCGAGGCGACGGTCGCCCCCGTCACGCGCCTCGACGTCACCCTCGACTCCCTCCCCGGGCGCTCGGAGCGCGCCTGGGCCCGGGCGCTCGCCTCGGCGGGGACAGCGATCCACTGGCGGCTCGCTCCGGGCGCGAAGCCCGGCATTGCGCTCACCGTGGAGCCGGTCAGCTCGCCCAACGGAGGGGGGCGCGTCATCGTTTCCGCCGCTGCGGGAGAGGTGGTCACCCTCCGCGACGCGGCGGGGAGCATCGATTCGGCCACGACGGGCGTGGGCGGGGTGCGCGTGCTGGAGGCGACGATCGACGGAACGGTGATGGCGGCCACCAGGGGCGCGGCGGCGAGCGCGGCGCTGCGCGACTCGGTGGTGCTGCGCAAGGTCCTCGTGCTCGCGCGCGCGGGGTGGGAAGGGAAGTTCACGGTCGCCGCGCTCGAGGAGGCCGGCTGGGAGGTGGCGGCACGCTTTCGGGTCGCCCCGGACGTGGTGGTGAGGCAGGGAGGCGACGCCCCGATCGACACGGCTCGTTATGCGGCGGTCGTCGCCCTCGACTCGAGCGCCGCCCCCCTGGGCGCGGCCATCACGCGCTTCGTGCGGAGCGGTGGGGGGGTGGTCCTGGGCGCCGAGGCGGCCCGCCTGGCATCGCTGGCCGGCATTGCGCCCGCGCGTGCGGGACAGGGCGTGGCGCCGCTCCTCGGCGCCTTGCCGACCGCCGCGCCGCGCCGCGCCCTCGGGGGCATCGCCTATACCGCGTTGCGGCCGGCGGCAGTCGTCCTCGAGCGCACCGGCGCATCCGCGCGCGTGGTGGCAGCGCGGGTCGATGGCGGCCGCTCCCTGGCCATCGGCTATGATGACACGTGGCGCTGGCGCATGGAGGGGGGCGACGGCGCCCCCGCCGACCATCGGGCGTGGTGGTCGGGGCTGGTGGCCTCGGTCGCCCACGCCCCGCTGGCTCCGCTGGCGGTGGTGGCGGCCACCGACGAGGCGCCGTACCCCGCGCTCGTCGAAGCGTTAGGCGAGCCGGCCGCCGGCGCGGCCTCCGGCGCTCCCCCGGCGTCGCGCGACGCGGGGGAGCGCATCCTCTTCACCATCCTCCTGGCCGCGCTCCTGGCCGAGTGGGGATCCCGCAGACTCCGAGGTGCCCGTTGACCGTCGCCTACATCTCCCACGCCGACTGCGGACGCCACGACACGGGGTGGAATCATCCCGAGCACGTCGGGCGACTGCGCGCCATTCCCCGCGCCCTGCGCAACGACTTCGCCCTCTACCAGGCGCTGGAGCATTGCGAAGGGCGCCACGCGAGCGAGGAGGAGCTGGCGATCGCCCACGCCCCGGCGTACATCGCGCGCGTCCGCGAGGTGGTCGAGGCGGGGGGAGGGCGGCTCGACGCCGACACCGTGGTGAGCGAGGGGTCGTGGGCAGCCGCCACCGCGTCGTGCGGGTCGGTCCTCGACGGAGTCGACATGGCCTTCGACGGGCGGGCAAGCCGGTCGTTCGCCGCGGTGCGCCCGCCGGGGCATCACGCGCTGCACGCGTACGCGATGGGGTTCTGCCTGTTCGGCAACGTGGCGATCGCGGCGCACTACGCGCGCGCCCGGCACGGAGCGCAGCGGGTGCTCATCGTGGACTGGGACGTGCACCACGGGAACGGGACGCAGGCGCTGGTGGAGGACGAGCCCGACATCCACTTCGTGTCGATGCACCAGTGGCCGTGGTACCCGGGGACGGGGGCCGCCGAGGATCGCGGTCCGCACGGGAGCATCTGGAACGTCCCGATGCCGGCCGCCCGGCCGGCGGAGGAATACGTCGACGCGCTCCGCCGGGGGGTCGACGCCGCCACCGCGGGGTGGATTCCCGACCTCATCCTAGTCTCGGCGGGCTTCGACTCGCTTCGTGGTGACCCGCTGGGAGGCTTCACGCTCGAGCTCGAGCACATCGAGCTCCTCACCCGCCAGCTGGTCGACCGCGCGCGCGCGTGGTGCAACGGACGTTTAGTCAGCGCGCTGGAAGGGGGATACGTCCCGGACCGGCTGGGCGACGCCTGCGTGACGCACATGCGGGCGCTGTTGTAGGCGGCGCGGGGCTCCGCCCCCCGCGCAGGGGGAGGGGGGAGCGCGGGGGAGCCGCGGCATCGCCGCGGCCCCAGGCCCGGCGGGGAGCCTGACACCGGGTCCACGACGGCGCGATGGGCTTCCGCCAATGTTCGGCGCGGCTCAGGTCTGGATGGCGGGGAGCGCGACGCATAGACTCCCCGTCCCCCGGGGAATTCGGCAGAATCTGCCGGGTTCCGGGCGCCCCCATCGAGTCGTCTGGATGGTGTCGCCCATCGCCATACGCCCGCCCGATCCACGACGATTCACGTGCCGCGCACGCGCAGTCTCCGCACCCCCGCCGTCGGCAACGAGGCGCTGCAGCTGTTCGGGATCGTCCTCCACGATGCCGCGGCGCCGCTGCACGTGACGGGCGTCGATCTCGTCCCGCTGCGCGACCTGGCGGCGCTGACGCAGCCGGCGGCGTACGAGCGCCTGGCGGCGACGAGCGCGGCGCTCGAGGAGTACCGGCGCATCGTGGAGGAGCGGTTCCGCGCGCAACCGGTCGTCCCCGCACCGTTCGGGACGGTCTTCCGCTCGCGCAGCTCGCTCCTGCACTGGATGGAGCTGCACTACGTGTCGCTGATGGATGCCGTGCGCTTCGTGGGTGACCGGCGGATGGCGCGGGTGCGCATCACGCCGCACGCCCTGCCGCCGGCGGAGATGACCGACTCGCGCGAGGGGCGTGCCGCCGAGTTCGAGACGACGGTCTTCGACTCGTTCCGGTTCCTCCGGAGGAGCGCCGTCGCCTGCGTCACCTTCGCGCCGGAGGCGCTTGCCGGGAGCCGCAAGGCCGCCGAGGCGTCGTTCCTGGTGGAGCGCGACCAGTGGGGGCGCTTCCAGGACGCCATCGGCGAGGAGCGGCGCCGCCTCCCCGAGCTCGAGATCGAGGAGAGCGGCCCCTTTCCGCCGTACGATTTCGTGCGCCTGCAGTTCGGGGCCTGACGCGATGTTCTGCCCTGACTGCGGCACCTGGAACCGCACACGCGCGGCGAAGTGCGTTCGCTGCACCTCGGCGCTCCCCGAGGTCAACGTGGTCCCCGCCGAGCAGCCGGATGGCGAGCTCACGACGCTGCGGAAGGCGTCGGGGGGGCGATACCGCGTCGTCAGGCGGATGGGGAGCGGCGGGATGGCCCATGTCTACTTCGCCTACCACGCCACCCTCGACCGCCCGCTGGTCATCAAGGTGCTGCACGCGCACCTGGCCAGGGATCCGGAGATGCGCGAGCGGTTCAAGCGCGAGGCCGAGGCGTCGAGCCAGCTGCTGCACCCGCACATCTGTCCCATCCTGGACTACGCCGATCTCGACGACCTGGTGTACCTCGTCATGCCGCACATGGCGGGCGGTTCGCTCGCCGACATCCTCGTGCGCGACAAGACCGTCTCGGCCGCCGTGTCGGCGGTGATCAGTGCGCAGGTGGCGACGGCGCTCGACTACGCCCACCGCCGTGGCGTGGTGCACCGTGACATCAAGCCCGACAACATCCTCTTCGACGAGGACGGGCATGCGCTCATCACCGATTTCGGGATCGCCACCGCGCGCTTCCACGGGCGCCTGACGCGGAGCGGGCGGGCGATGGGGACGCCGCACTACATGTCGCCCGAGCAGGCGATGGGCAAGATGGTCGACGGGCGGAGCGACATCTACGCCGTCGGCGTGATGCTGTACGAGATGCTCCTCGGCTTTCCGCCGTTTGACGGCGCCGACTCGTACTCCGTCGGCTACAAGCAGGTGCACGAGGCCCCGGTCGCCCCCGAGGTCGTCGACTCGCGCGTCCCGGCCGAGCTCTCGGCGATCGTGATGAAGTGCCTCGCCAAGCCGGCGGGCGATCGCTACCAGGGCGGGTTCGAGCTGGCGGATGCGCTGCTGGAGTACCTCGTGGCCAACGGGACGCCCGCCCAGCAGCGGATGGCGTGGTTCTCGCGCCGCACGAGCCCGATCGCGGTCGGCGCGCTGTAGCGGCGCGCGGACGGCGCGCCGTGGCTTCGCCGTCGGCTCACCGCGGGCGTGTGGGTGCGCCGGCCGCCGCTCCCGGCCGCCCGGCGATCGTTAGGCGCCGAGGAAGCGCTGGCGCTGCTCCGGCGGCGGAAGGGGGCAGGCGTCGTACCGCCCGAAGACGCGATATCGCACGCGCGCCACGCGGTCGTACATCCAGTCGCGCAGGGCGCGCGGGAGCAGGTAGCCGATGAGCGCAAGGCGCCACGGTCCTCCCACGTAGCGCGCGATCTCGAGCACGGCCGTCGACTTCACCCACGCCCCGTTGCGGTGGAGGAGGATGACGGAGTCGACCCCCGCGAGGGAGGGAAGGAGGCGGCGTGCCTCGCGCCCGATGGCGCTGTCGAGGGGGGCGAAGCGCATCGCCCCGTCCCGGTCGTGCCGGAGGATCCACCGCACGGTGCGGTTGCAGAGCCCGCACACCCCATCGTACAGCAGGATGAAGCCGTGTTCCTGCAGCAGCGGCGCCAGGGGAGTTGGCGCCGGGGAGGGCGGAGGGCGGCGCGGCGACATGGGCGAAAGGTACACACCGTGGCGTCTCCCTCATCCCTCGTCCCGGGGGGCTACCTTTCCCCCATGCCCGTCGTCTCGCCCCGACGCCTCGTCGACGTCGCCCTCCCCGTCCCGGTCTTCCGCACCTTCTCGTACGCGGTGGAGGGGGAGCTGGAGCACCTCCCCGTGGTGGGGAGCCGGGTGGTGGTGCCGTGGCGCAACAGGGCGGAAGTGGGAATCGTCGTGGCCACCGACGTCGCTCCGGTGGAGGGGGTGGCGTACAAGCCGGTGCGCGCGGTCCCCGAGGCCACCCCGGCGGTGGGGGGGGCGCTCCTGGCCACCTGCCAGTGGCTGGCGGATCACTACGTCGCCCCGTTGGGCCTGGCGCTGCGAAGCGCCCTCCCCGCCGCCCTCACCGGTCCGGGGGCGCCGTCGCCGCCCGGCAAGACGCGGCGGACGCTGGTGGTGACTTCGACCATCGAGTCGCTGATGGCGCGCGATGCCCTCTTCAGGCGCGCGAAGCGGCAGCGCGAGCTGTACGAGTTCCTCGAGGCGGCCGGGGGGCGGGCGAGTGTCGCGCACGTCGTCGAGCGGCTCGGCGTATCGGACGGGGTCATCGAGGCGCTCGTGCAGCGCGGGGTGGTGCGGGTGGAGCGCGAGGCCGTGGACCGCGACCCCTTTGCCACGCGCATCGGGACTCCGCATGCGCTGCACCAGGCTACACATGCACAGCAGGCGGCGATCGGCCGCATCACCGCCGGGGCCCGGGGCGACGTCTTCCTCCTGCACGGGGTGACGGGGAGCGGGAAGACGCTGGTCTACCTCGAGGTCCTGCGCCGGGTGGTCGACCAGGGAGGGCGCTCGGCCATCGTCCTCGTCCCTGAGATCGCCCTCACCCCGCAGACCGTCGACCGCTTCCGCGGCGTCTTCGGCGACCGCGTCGCCGTGCTGCACTCGGCGCTTAGTGACGGCGAGCGGCTGGACGCGTGGCGGGCGCTGCGGCGCGGCGACAAGCGGATCGCCGTCGGCGCCCGCTCGGCGATCTTCGCCCCGCTCGACGACGTGGGGGCGATCATCGTCGACGAGGAGCACGAGACCAGCTACAAGCAGAACGAGACGCCGCGCTATCACGCGCGGGACGTGGCCATCGTGCGGGCGCGGCACGAGGGGGCGGTGACGGTGCTGGGGAGCGCCACGCCGAGCCTGGAGAGCTGGGTCCTGGCACGAGAGGGGAAGTACACCCTCATCTCGCTCCCCGACCGCGTGGGGGGAGGGGTGCTCCCCGAGGTCGAGATCGTGAACCTGGCCCAGGCCGGGCGAGGGGAGGCGTGGGAGGGAGGGGAGGGGAGTGCGATCGCGTCGGAGCGGGTGGCGGCGGGGCGCAGCGAGCGGGGGGCCCCCCCCTACGACAACACTACACCGACCGCCTCCCACCCCCCAACCCAATCCGTTCCCA